>JBFEJN010000115.1:0-1760 GCA_041553195.1 Sulfurimonadaceae bacterium | reverse complement strand
GTCTGTTTGCGACGATGGCTCAGATGTATATGACAAAGGCCTACGGTGTGACGAAGGCGGGCATTGTGGGAGCAGTTTCTTACTCGAATATTGTCTTTGCCATTATCATCGGTCTCTTTATGGGAGATGCACTTCCCAATTTGACGACTTCGATGGGTATAGCGGCTATTTTTATGGCCGGAATGCTGGTTGTAAAAAAATAAGCTATAATCACGATACAAAAGAGCTCATTATGAGCGCTAAGAGGATAAAGAATGGTACTTTTTGCAGGCCCTTGTGTTATTGAGAGTGAAGAAAATATTTTTAAGATCGCCGAGGCATTGAAGCCTTATCATGAAAACCCGGACATTGATTTTTATTTTAAAGCGAGTTTTGACAAGGCAAACCGCACTTCGTTGGAAAGCTTCAGAGGTCCCGGAGTGGAAGAGGGGATGCGTATCTTACAAAAAGTCAAAGACACTTTTGGGTTCAAGATCGTTACGGATATCCATGAGAGCTGGCAGGTCGAGCCTGTATCTAAGGTCGTAGATGTCCTTCAGATCCCTGCCTTTTTATGCCGACAGACTGATCTGCTTGTAGCAGCGGCAAAGACAGACTGTATCATCAATATCAAAAAAGGGCAGTTCCTGGCACCTGCTGATATGCAATACCCTGTATTAAAAGTACTCAACACGCGCGGATGCACAGAGGCAACATATGAAAACTCGCTCAAACATAAGGTCTATCTCTGCGAACGCGGAACGACTTTCGGATACGGAAACCTGGTCGTAGATATGCGTTCTTTGGTGATCATGAAACAGTTTGCTCCGGTCATCTTTGATGCCACGCACAGTGTACAGATGCCGGGTGCAGCCGGAGGCAAGACAGGAGGGGACTCTTCAATGGTCCCTTATCTTGCAAAAGCCGCTGCGGCTGTGGGTGTAGACGGATACTTTTTTGAGACACATTTTGATCCTTCTGTAGCACTCTCTGACGGTCCCAACATGGTCAAACTGAATGAGCTCGAAGCACTGGTCGTAAAACTTCAGAAAATTAAAGAAGTATCTTAGTTATAATACAGCAATTTATAAGCCGCGCGGATTATACCCATTCGGCTCCGTTAAACACTCAGTTTGACTTGATGTCAGGCCCATGTGCTCTAATCCGCACTTTTTGTTTTAACAATCAAAATCTCAACTCTAACAAGGAAAACATATGAAAATTGTAGAAGGTAAACTACAGGCTCAACCCGGCAAAAGAATCGCGATCGTCAACTCACGTTTTAACCACATCATCACGGATCGTCTGGTAGAAGGTGCAAAAGATGCCTATCTTCGTCATGGCGGAAACGAAGAAGATCTGGAACTGATCCTGGTACCGGGTGCATTTGAAGTCCCGTTGGCACTTGAAAAAGCTTTGGCCTCAGGCCGATATGATGCGGTATGTTGTCTTGGTGCGGTTATTCGCGGGGCAACGCCTCATTTTGATTACATCTCTGCAGAAGCGACAAAAGGTGTAGCCTCTGTAGCGCTTAAATACGGCAAGCCTGTTGCCTTTGGTGTACTAACTGTCGATACGATCGAGCAGGCGATAGAACGTGCCGGTTCAAAAGCGGGTAACAAAGGTGCTGAAGCTATGGTCACTGTTATCGAGATGCTTAATCTTTACACAGCGATCGAGGCATAATGGCGACGCGTCATCACGCCAGAATGGCTGTCGTAAGCTTGTTGTACGCTTACGACCTGGGAAACCAAAGCATCGCAGATTTCTCCGATGAGATC
>JBFEJN010000114.1:0-1826 GCA_041553195.1 Sulfurimonadaceae bacterium | reverse complement strand
CACCGGAGCAAAAGCCCCGTCACCTACGCTAACACTCGGTTTTCCTCGGCGGAAAGCCCTCGCGCAGTTAACCTCGCTCTATTTTGTTTTCTTACGCCACCGGAGCAAAAGCCCCGTTACCTACGCTAACACTTGGTTTTCCTCGGCGGAAAGCCCTCGCTCTATTGCCTTCTTGATCTTTAGTCTTTAATACACGGTTTGAACTGCGCGTAGATCTCGTGCGCTTTGTCGAGGTACTTTTGCCCCTCTTCGTAGAGCTTGTCGAGTGTTCGGAAGCTGAAACGGTGGGCGTCTTTAAAGTATTTGTCTACCAGAACAACACGGTCGGCGATGACGATACAACGGCCGAAACCTTCATGGCTCATCTCCATGACAACGTTACACATAACACCGGTCTTGCGCTCGAACTGGAGGGCGACCGCTTTAAAGATCATCTTGATCTCACCGATGAGCATCTCGTCGATGTCGGCAATAATAGGGATCGCTTTAAGGTCCTCTTTGGTCTTGACAAACTTCTTTGTCAACAACTCTTCGTCACTCAACTTTGCCCAGTTACCGAACTGGTCTGTCGCTCTTAGCTGACGCAACAACTCTTCTGTAAACGCATTGACTTCCATTACTTCGCTCATCTATATTCCTTTTTATCTGTTTTAACGGGTTTGGCGCAAAAGCCCCTCTCCCTACGCTAACGCTGAGTTTCCCTCGGCATCAGGCCCGCGTGCAGCTGGCCGCACTTTGTTAAATCCGCCTCACCTTTTGTCAGACGGAAAGTCTCTCTTACGCTCTTCTTAACCTTATTCGGCTGCCCAGCGTGCGAGACGCGGGTCATCGATGGTCTCGATGTTCATAATGCGTTTGACCCATGGCGGCGGGTTGTCGTTGACCATCACCAAGAGCTCTTTGAGGACATCTTCGATTCTGCGCGGTTCCGGGACCTTCATAGGGTTGATCCCCCCGCGGATGACCTTGGCCGCTGCCGTACCGCCGATAGACTCGCAGTACATGATGTTGATGCCCTGAAGCGCCTGAACCTTGAAATCGGTCTTGTCGTCACCGCTGAGACTTGAGGTGTCGGTCTTGATAACGCCGCTTAACTCGAAGCCCTCGGTACCAAGGTCATAGACGACAAACTCTTTGGCACCGCCGAAGTGTGCATTGATCGTCTCCATGTCTTTGGTCGCAAATGCTATTTTCATGGCATTGTGGGTAGAACCGGTACTCTCGACTGTAATCTTTGTTGACTCACTCATATCTTTGTCCTTTGTTGTAAATTTTATTGCAGCCCGTTGAAAAACCGGTTTGCCTTCTCTTCTCTAGTGCCCGTGTTTGACGTGGCGAAGCGCGTTCGCGACCTCAAACAGAAAGTAGGTGCTGCCCTCATAGAGCTGATCGTTTTTCAGCTGGTTGCCCAGCTCTTCGTAGTTTGGAAACCCGCGAAGGATCAGACCCGTATGTTTCTCCTGCATATGCAATAACCGTTCCGCATGGAAGTTACTGATGACCAGGTCGGCCGTTGCGAAGTGCTCGAGCGCGTCTTCGAGGTCGCCGACGAAGACATGCTTCGCCTCGATCTTTTCAAGGACGGGGCTGTAATTGGTCGCGACCACCGCGTCGATGGTGCCGCCGACGCTCTGGAGCAGTTCGCAGATACCGATGCACATGTCCGGCTCACCCGTCACGACGAAGTGTGATGAACCGACCAAAAAGTGGCTGTCGAGCATGGCATCCTGAAGACGTCCGCGCCACCGTTTCATGAGCGGCAGCGGTTCGATCGCTCTGATCTTCATCAGTGCTGCGACAAAATTGTCGTTCGCCTCAAGACCCAT
>JBFEJN010000113.1:0-1908 GCA_041553195.1 Sulfurimonadaceae bacterium | reverse complement strand
GATAAGAACCAACAGTTCAATGCATGGGCGGAACTTACAGGGCTAAAGCCCCATGCAGGGAACAACTAAATTGTGAGTCGTAAAATTTCGCATCGTACCGATGCTCTTGCTCTGAATTCGTGCTCTTTCGTGGAATTCGTGGACGACCCTGCTCTTTAATCCCATAAATTGCACTAATCCGTGGCAAACTGCTCTTGCTCTTTCTTTGCCTACGGATTAACAGGATTAGCACGATTAGCTATTATACGATGACGAACACTCCTCACCCTTTAACGTAACACATACACGTAGTACTTAGCACGATCAACTTAACCGCTATTGCGCGTTGAGGTGTCGTATCTTCAGCAGGGTGTCCTCTTTGCCGTCAATGTTGAGGTGCAGTAAAAAATGGGTGCTGTTTTTGTAGAGCCTGAACGTCTTGACCTCTCCGAAATCATCGATGAGGGCATTGATGTTGCTCTCGAACGGATAGGTGAGTTTGTCGGCAGATTCGACACGGTAGAGGTGCTTGTCTTTGACAAAATAGATGACGTAGGGCATGACATGGGTATGGACAACGTGCGAGGTCCGCATAAAGACCATGTCCTCGTCTTTGTTGATACTGTTGATCTCGCCGTTGTTGGCTTCCGAGAGCGAAAGGTCGAGATAGAGTGTCTTAAAAAGAGAGTGCTCAGTTGTGATCTCATCGAGTCTGTCACTGTAAAACTGGTTGGACTTGTCAAGTGTGGCCATGGATTGGTAGAGAAAGATCATGACGACCGAAAAAAGGGTAATGGCGATCATCATCTCTATGAGGGTAAAACCGTGTCGTCTCATTGGAATTTCACCCGTAAAAAAGAGCTGCTATCGGTGCCGATTTTGAGTGTTGTACGGCCTATTTCAAGGGCATTTGTTGCTCCAGAAGCTTCGGAGATCAGGGTCTCATCGCTGCTCTTGTCTTTACTGTTTTCCGCTTCTGCCAGGGATTCGGCGGCTTCGCCGAAATCGATGGTGGTCGTTTCGGTATAGATGACCTCGACCTTCTCTTTTTTCAGCCGCCGTCTGAGATCGTCATCGATATTAAAGTCTTTGACCAGTTCCGCAAGGTCTGTTTTTTTGTTTTCGTAACCGTAAATGGTATTGCCGAGCAGAAGGGTGGTTTTATTCGTCTGGAGGATCTTTTGATGAACCGAGGAGAAGGTGTGGGTGTTGTTGGCAAAAAGCTGCATGAGCGCGCCGATGACGACGGCAATGATCATCACGGCAACGAGTACCTCGATGAGGGTAAAACCGCGGGATGTCTTAGGCATGCGCCAAACCGATGCGTATCGCTTCGTCAAGAGAGGTCTCTCCCCTGAGGAGCATCTTTTTAAGTTGCATTGCAATAGTGATAAGATGCTCTGCCTCAAGTGCTTTTGAGATCGTGTGTTCGTCGGTTGTCTCTTTAAGCAGGTCTTTGATCATGTCGTCCACGATCAGGAGCTCCCCGATAGACTGGCGGCCGCTGAAGCCGCTGTAGTTACACTTTTTACAGCCGACCGGTTTGTAGATCGTAGCGTCGGGACCCAGGTCATACTCAACGGCAAAGTCCTCCGCAATGGTGTCTTCTACTTTACAGTCGTCACAGATACGGCGCACAAGACGCTGTGCCATAATGCCAAGGACAGAAGAGGAGATAAGAAAGGGCTCAATTCCCATATCGGCCAAACGTGAGATGGTCGCTGCAGCCGAGTTGGTGTGCAGAGTCGAAAAAACAAGGTGACCGGTCAATGCCGCACGAACGGCGATATGGGCGGTCTCTTCATCACGGATCTCACCGATCATGATGATGTCAGGGTCCTGGCGCAAGATGGAGCGCAGGGCAGCGGCAAAGGTCAACCCCACCTTTTCATTGACCTGGATCTGCGAGATGGTCTCGGACTTGTATTC
>JBFEJN010000112.1:0-1918 GCA_041553195.1 Sulfurimonadaceae bacterium | reverse complement strand
TAAAGTGAATGTTATTCCATGGTCAGAAGAGACTGAGATCGAAGAGATCCTGAAGTTCGATGTGGGGATCATGCCTTTGCAAAGCGACCCATGGTCCAACGGCAAATGCGGTTTCAAGCTGGTGCAGTATATGTCCTGTGCCAAACCTGTGGTCGCTTCGCCGGTAGGCATCAATACCTCTTTAGTCAAGAACAGTGAAAACGGATTTTTGGCAGAGAGTGAAAATGAATGGTTTGATGCTTTTGAAAAGCTCTATTTGGACAAAGCGTTACGCGATAAAATGGCAGCGGCTAATTCTCTAAAAATTGAAACTGAGTATAATCACAATATGAATTGTAAAAAGTATGTCGAACTTATTCGCACAATAACAAAGCGTTAAGATGTGTGGCGTTGTCGGGTTCATAGACCATTGTCACAGTTCGTCGCTAAAACAGCTTCAGACTATGACTGCAACCTTGCAACATCGTGGTCCTGACAGTGCGGGAATCCATCTTGATGAACATTCAGATTACCAAGTCGGGTTAGGTCATCGGCGACTTTCTATTCTTGATCTCACCGAACATGGGCAGCAGCCCATGTCTTACGAGCATCTGCATATAATTCACAACGGTGAAGTCTATAACTTTGAAGATGTAAAAGAGGAGCTGCGGACTCTTGGATACGACTTTGATTCACATACTGATACAGAAGTCGTTCTAAAAGCTTTCCACGCCTGGGGCGTAGATTGTGTTGAGAAGTTCCGGGGCATGTTCGCCTTTGTCATCTACGATACAAAGCAGCAAAAACTTTTTATGTTTCGCGACCGTGCCGGGGTGAAGCCGTTTTACTACTATGCCAGAGATGGCCTGTTTCTTTTTGCCAGTGAGTTAAAAGCCTTTCATCAGCATAATGGCTTTTCAAAAACAATCAACAAAGAGGTCATTCCAATCTACATGCAGTTTGGCTACATCCCTACGCCGTACAGCATTTTTGAAGATACCTATAAATTAAAAGCCGGTCATTATTTGGAATATGATCTTGAAAAATCGACTTTCGAGATCTATCAGTACTGGGATATTAATGCCTTGTACCGTGCAGAAAAAGTACATTTGTCTGAAAGTGACCTTCTTGATGGTCTTGAAAAAGAGCTGACGGAAGCGTTTAAATTGCGCATGGTTTCCGATGTCCCAGTGGGGGTATTTCTTAGCGGCGGAATCGACAGCTCAGTAGTCACTGCGCTACTACAAAAAGAGTTTGATATCCCGTTAAAGACATTCACTATTGGTTTCAATGAACCGGGTTACGACGAAGCGAAGCACGCGAAAGCAATTGCGGGGTATCTCAAGACGGATCATACCGAGTACTATTGCTCAAAAGAGGATGCCTTAGCGGTCATTCCTGACTTGCCGAAGATCTACGATGAACCCTTTGGTGACAGTTCGGCTATCGCGACGGTCCTTGTCTCGAAGCTTGCTAAAGAGCAAGTCTCTGTTGTCCTTTCCGGTGACGGTGGCGATGAGCTTTTTTGCGGCTACAGTAAGTACTTTGCCTTGAACAAAGTCACAAAATTCCTGGAACCGGGTCTGCGTAAAACATTTTTACAAAAGTCGCTTTCAACGTTGGACGAACAGGTTGTTTACACGTTAAACAGGTTGCTGCCGCCATCGAAACGCCAGACCAATATACGCGATAAGTTCCAGAAGTTCCAGCGTGCGATCAATGCCGAAAATCTTGAGCAGATGTTTGTCGAGGCCAGTTCTTATGTTGACAGAGATGCGATAGAGAATTATACCAAAACAGGCAGATCCGATTTAAAAGAGACCAATTTTAAGAATTTCGAGCAGTTGGAAAATGTCGTACCTCTCGAGCAGATGATGGCTATTGATTATCAGACATTCTTAGTAGATGATGTTCTGACCAAGGTGGATAGAGCGACAAT
>JBFEJN010000111.1:0-2252 GCA_041553195.1 Sulfurimonadaceae bacterium | reverse complement strand
GAGGCTGAGGCGCAGGACCGCTTAGGTTCACCGCACCGCGTTTCGGATCAAAGGCTGACAGATGCGAAGCACAGACGATCACGCCGCCCTGCGTATACGCCATAGTCTTTGCCGCTTTAGGGACATAGGAGATGAAGCTGTCTGCCTTGTTGATGTGGGTCAACTGATGAGGACAGATCGCCGTATAGGCTACGATACTTCTCTCTTTTCCGACGGCACCGCTCCAGATATATTCGATTCCGTCTTCACTTTTGAGTTTGACCTCATTATCTGCTTTCTCCGGAAGATTGATCAGAAAACAAGGCGAAGCGACATGCGGATAGTTAAAGACATAGGTCTTCTCTTTCTCCAACGAAGAGGCCTTGATCGGGCTGCCATCAGCCCCTACAAGCTGAACCTTCTCATACGCCTTATACAACTGGCCGTCATCAGCATACAGCGTCTGCCCAATCATCGAAGGATAGACCGCTACAACAGCTGCTCCCGTACCTACAACACGTAAAAAATCACGTCTTTGCATCATAAACTCCTTATATAAATAAATATTTAAAGATAAACAAGTTTACCAAATCCTGCTTATCTTTAAATAGTTCCTGCCCAAAACAGCACCCTCGACCAGAGGGTGCAAATACCTATGAGTATACAAAGATGCTCTACGCGAACATATCGCGGTACATACCTTTAGCCCACTCGAAAAGTGCCTTGCCGTTGTTCTCTCCGGTCTTGCCTTTCCAGATCTCATTCGTCGCTGCATTGGCAAAACCGAATGCTTTTGTCTTTTCATTATAGGCATACCCTGCATTAACAGAGATCGCCAAAGCCGGATTTGTAGAGACGGCTGAATAACAGACGGTCAATGGAGATTCCCATTGTGTCTCTTTACCGTTGATACGGCCTGCGATTACCTTCGCTACATAATGGCCTTCAGAGTTCGCCGTGTTACCAGACTTCGAGAAGCCCATAGGACGGACATCCCCGCTACACCAGATATTCGTCTCTCCGATGACTTCATAGGTAAATGGGTTGATGTTCGCTTCTAGCTTGTTGAATGCACTGTCTTTAGCCACACCGGCTATTTCCAAAAGCTTTCCTCCACGCACATGCGGGTAGAATGATGCATCATCAAAAGGGATCTCTTCATCAAACTCGGTGATGACGACTTTTTTATCCATGTCGATCTTGTCGATCTTCGTACTCGGACGGTAGTCTACAATATCACCGTACATCTCTTTGAAAGCTGATCCGAAACCTTCTGCTTTGATCGTGATACCGGCATTTTCATCCAGTAAAAGGATCTTCCCTTCAATACCTTCGCGCTTGAAATAATCCGCGATCAGACAGGTACGCTCATACGGTGCCGGCAGACAACGGTAGTTTCCGCCGGGAACCGTCTGAATGAATGTCCCGCCTTCAAAGTTCTCCAATTTGCTCTTAAGTGTCATCGTCTCAGAACCCGGGATAAACCCTGCAGGATATTCCGTCTTCAAACGCAGTTCTTCCACCGGGTCCGTCGTCCAGCCTGAATAATCATAATCAACACCCGGAGCCAATACAAGGTAATCATAGTTCATATCACCTTCACTTGTCTGTACCACTTTATTGACTTTGTCAACACCGACAACGGTCGCATTAAAATAGGTATACTTGTTCTCACGCGCTGCTTTAAGATAATCGTGAGTGATGAACTCCAAGTCCGTTGCCCCTACTACCCAGAGGTTACTCACCGGTCCTGACATGAAGCTCTTTCGCTGTTCGATCAGGACGACATCTGCATTAGGAGCAAACTTCTTCGTATACTTTGCTACACTCAGACCTGACCATCCTCCACCGACAACAACGACACGGGGGCCTTTTGCTGCACCGATAGCCGCTTTGCTGCCGACACCTACAGCAGTACTTGCCGAAGCACTCCCTTTTGATGCTTCCACAGATGACTTGGATGCACAACCTGTTACGGCAAGTGCTGCTGCCGCTACGCCTGAAAATTTTAATGCACTTCTACGCGATAATGCCATGAATAATCCTTTTAGATTTAGTTTTAATTAACAAGAATGTCAAACTGGACAATGGTAACAGTCAGAAGCTTAAGTGAATTTTAATATTACTTATACTTATCTTATGGATATCATTATCTCTTATTAATTATCACTTTTTTATCACATCATATTCTCGAAAAACACCTATTTTACGGTGTTTTACAACAAAAAACACACTCTATATATTTTTATCACATAGATTAGCAAATTGAAAAT
>JBFEJN010000110.1:0-2275 GCA_041553195.1 Sulfurimonadaceae bacterium | reverse complement strand
TGAATGGGTGGAACACATAAGAGTGCTTGTCGAGAACAGGAAACTAAGAAGCTCCTTCGGCGAGGCCGGCCACCGTTACATGCAGGGCTTTCCCATCGAACACTCCTACGAAGACTTTATCGGCGTGCACCGGGAGTACTTCAACCGCGTAAACGGGTAGGACTTTACACCGTTTTCACAGGATAGTGGAACGTGCGGCATGGGCTTTTCGGGCCGACCTGACCCATAACCTGTCCACAATAACATAAGAGGCTGCCGCCAAAAAGGCGGCACCAGTCAAGGCCCCGGCAAAAAGCGGTACAAGGATGAGGTCGTAATGTTCTGTGACCCATGTCATCGAGAGCTCTGGCTGGAGCTGTGCACCTTGCTGCAGTAAAGCACTCCCTAACCGGTACTCGGCGTAGATGACAAACGGCATGGTCAGCGGATTCGTCAACAAGACGATACTCAGCGCTATAACGATGTTAAAGCGGACAAGCGCCGTCGTAAGGACGACCATCAACATCTGTAAGGGAACGGGAAGCAGGGAGAAAAAGAGCCCTATCATCACCGCACGGGCTACCAGACGGCGGTTGACGGCAAAAAACCGGGTGTTGACGCCGTACTTTCTCAAAAAAGTATTGAGCCGTTCGGCAGGCACTTTTTTAGAGATCTTTCGTATCATAGCCGCTGCCTTTTCGGCGAGTATAGGACACGAGGGCTACGCTTTGATAACAGCTTTGAAAAAATTCCTGCTGTTCCCTGAGCTCATGGGTTAGAAACTTTCAAGTTCCATTTTACTGAAGACACTCTCCTGAAGGATGTCAAGCACAGTCTCTTGATGCTTTTTAATGGCTTCTTGAAATCGATACCAGTCACTCTCTTTGTAGGTGCTGACATCTTTCCAGCTGTATTCGTCTTCGAAGACTTTAATGCCAAGATGGTTGGCTTCGCTTCTGTCGCGCAAGCCGCGGACTTTTTCATTGACGACACTGTCCATCCACGCCTCTTTGTCGAATTCTATCAAGGCGGACCCGCCGTATTCGGCCCGGTTGGAGAGTTCAATACACCGTTCGATACGGACCGTGCTAAAAGCGTTGTTAGGGTCTCTCTCTTCCATGACGCCAAACAAATCGTTTTCAAGGGCCTGGGCTTCGGCGAGACGCTGTTCGGTCGTCATGTCCGGTTGTGCGAATTCGGACAGCTTATGAAAAAGCCGGTTAGCAGCCTCCAGGAACCTTTGACGGTTATCGATCCGCGAGTGCGAAGAGATTAACCGTTCGTCTTCCCAAACCAGACCGGGCAGGTCGGGGCTGTGTTTTGCGTCGGCATGGCCGATGTTAGGCAGTGCATGTTCGAGCACCCCTTTCATGGCATTAAAGTCATCGTAGTAGCCTATGAAGTTTTGATGCGCCCAGCTATCGACAAAGGCATGTGTCGCAATCGCGATTCGGTAGAGGTCCCCGGTGGCGATGGCATCGTCAAAGATGGCATGCGCATTGGAGTTGTTGGGCGTCGTGTTCAAAAGATGCATTTTCCCGTCTTTTCGACGTGCATGAAAATCATCGTAATTCCCGGGAATAAAATGGAATACAGGGTAAATACGGAGCAGTTTCAGTTTCGGTTTGAGAACGTTCATGGTCTGGCTGATGTAGTTCTTGTAATAATGGGCGTCATCTTTGTTGATCTCAAAAACAGTATCATTGTCGTCAACATATTGCGAAGCATAGGCGAGGGTATGCGCCTCTTTCAACCCAAAACCGGCACGTTTCGCTATGAGATAGGTCTGATAGTAGTGAAATTCTATGTCCATCTTTAATCCTTGTACGATTGCTCTTACATATTGTACATAATTAAACGGAATATGTTATCGAAAAGAAAAAATAGAAAAACAGGGTCAGTTTTTACATCAAAAATTGGCACCAGAACTCTTTATTTCCAAGGTCAAAAAAGTAGAGATTCAGCCTCTGGGGTACGGTTCGTACCTTGTAAATTAACCTAAATAAATACGGCAACCACTAGATACTGCATCCATCATTGTCAACTTCGTAGTCAACGACATGCATCGCGGTGGTTGTGTCTTTTAAAAACCTTACTATCTCTTGGTGCAACGGGTCACTTGTAAACCACATGAGGTCCTGTTTGGTGTTAAAGGTCGAATAGACACAAAGATCATACGATTTTGCCCCGCGGTTGAAATCGATCCCGACTTCCAGGGTGTTGAGCCACTCTACCTTGCCCGGCAACGCTTCGAACATATCCTTGGCTTTCACCATATTGCCCATCTTTTTCAATT
>JBFEJN010000109.1:0-2367 GCA_041553195.1 Sulfurimonadaceae bacterium | reverse complement strand
TTGGCCTGGATCTCTATGTCACTGGCCTGACCGGATGTACCGCCGAGAGGCTGGTGTATCATCACTTCGGCATTGGGCATGATGTAGCGGTGGCCCGGTTCGCCGCAGGTAAAGAGTACTGCGGCCATTGAGGCGACCATTCCCATCGCATAGGTATGTACGGGTGCCTCGATCAGCTGCATGGTATCAAGGATAGCAAGACCTGCCATCACGGAAACGCCCGGAGAGCTGATGTACATATGAATAGGCTCAGATGAATCTTCTGCTTCGAGATAGAGCAGCTGGGAGACGATAATACCCATCATATGGTCATCGACAGGTTCGGTTATCATCAAGACACGGTCGCCCATCAGTTTGGAAAAAAGGTCGAAATAACGTTCGCCCCGTGGAGATCGGTCTTTTACGGTTGGTATATATGGCATAGTTTTCCTTTGTTAGATTGCTATCCGCATTAGAGGCTGTCGCCTAAGCATACGGTACTTGGTCCGGATTAATCAGACAAACGCTTTGATAAAGTCCTCAAGTGACATTTCTAGGACTTCGAGATTGTGTTTATCGATAAACTTCTTCTCTTTTTTACCCAGTTCCTTATCGGTGATCACATAGCCGCCTTCGAGGTCAAAGGTCAGTTCGTTGGCTACCATACGGTCTGTATCACGGTCGAAGTAGGTGCCTAAGAAGAGGTACTTCTTTGTCTTTCGGTAGCTCTTGAGAACGGGTGGGACAGCAAACCCGCCCATGGCCTCCGTCAGCCAATCCACATAGTCCGCGTCGGACATGATGAAGCTCGGTTCGGGAAGCGGGCTTCCCATAGGTTTAAAAAGGATCTTTTTAGCCTCATCCAGAGCCTCTTCTTCAACCTGAAAATATTTCTTATTCTCTACATCATATTCAAAGAGTTCATAACGGTTTTTATCCGCCATTATTCTCGCTTTTCCGACGATGAGACAGTGGGGTTCAAAGGCAAGAAGCTCCTGAAACTTGCTGTCGCGGTTGGTATCGATGATATAGCGCGGCAGCATATTGACAATGGCTTTGTGAAGGGGTGTCGGCTCAAACTCTTTGGTGTAGATGAAGTTGGTAAGCTGGTTAAGATACTCGATCCCGCGGCGCTGTTCAAGGTGCATCGCTGCACGGGAATACTCAAACATAAGCCTGTCACTCATCGGCCGGCCGTTATTCATCTTCAAGATCAACGAATCCGAGTCATAGGGCATCTCTTCGCCGTCTTTAGTAACGGTTCCTTTAAATATTCCCAGCCCAAAATAGGGTACCGTGGTCTGATTGCGCAGCTCTTTTTTTATTTCTGTTATTTTTTCATTTATATCGATTACTTCACTCATTAATGACATCCTTTTCCTGTATAGCACTCTTGTGCAGCCAGGATCTTTCTTCCTAGCGTTGCTGTGTTAAAACTGTCACAGATATTGTTTGCAAATTCATCATAAAAGATAGCACCGTCTTTTGAGATGAGGATCACAGCCTTGGTCAATTCACCTTCACAAGGACTCCCGCTAAGTTTGACACCGTAATAGTCGGCAAACTCTTCGTCTTCGTCGATGTAAAAATCAAACCCTTCTATATCCACAGCCTCATGTTCCTTGTTTGCGACGATAATAGAGGATATGACCTCATGCTCACCGCCTTTTGGAAGATCTTCGGCGATCTTTTTGAGCTCTTCTTTGATCGTCTCATCTATAAAAGGGAGGGTGATGATCAACTGCGTCTTTCCGTTATGACCGCCTAAGGTATGTGTGTTTCCTTCTTTGTCTTTGATCGACACCTCTTCAGAGGCGTAGCCTATATCCAAAGGCATGTCATTAAGATGCATGGTGGATGTGTTGAATTGTACTTGCATAATACGCTCCTAATAAAAAATTTTTAACTGCCATCTCTACGTCATTTATGATCGATGGGATCTTATAGACAGATACGCCGCCGTTGTTTAAACTGCGTAAGGTGTTCTTGCAGTATTGGTCTGCCAGAAGGTAGTTTGAACCGCCGATGACATCCAGTAGAGCATAATGTTCACAGGCGTGAGAAAACTCTTCCTGACGCTCTATACTGCAGCTGCAGTTCATCTCATCAGTGGTGAAAGCTTTTACTTTTTTCTCGGAAGCCGGATTGAAAAAGACCGCACTCAATGAGTAGATGACTCTATCATCGATTCGATCAATACAGTAAACAGCAAACTTGGGGGCAGTGCATGGATTTTGATGATAAACACGGTCGTTTAATGTGAGAGCGATCGCTATCTTCATGCATTTTCCTTATGTTTTTGTATGGTTTTTCATATCGTGTTATAGTCGGTATTAGAAGAAATAAGTCAAAGCGTACAAGAGTTGACAAAAGCGTGACAAAAATGTC
>JBFEJN010000108.1:0-2528 GCA_041553195.1 Sulfurimonadaceae bacterium | reverse complement strand
GTGGAGAGAAACAGTCGCTAACTTCGACAAACTTCACCCTCTGGCATATCAAGACAGCGATGATGTCTTGAAGCCTCAATGGGTTATCGAGCGTATTGGGCAGCTTCTCGGGGACGATGCCAACATCACAACCGATGTCGGACAGCATCAGATGTGGTCGGCGCAGTTCTATCCGTTTACGCGTGCGCGCCAATGGATCACTTCGGGTGGTTTGGGGACAATGGGATTCGGTTTCCCGGCAGCCATTGGTGTCAAACGCGGATGTCCTGACAAGGTCAGTATCAATGTTACGGGTGACGGTTCTATTTTGATGAATATCCAGGAGTTGATGACGGCAGTCGAGTATAAACTTCCGGTTATCAATGTAATCTTGAATAACAACTATCTGGGAATGGTACGTCAGTGGCAGACACTGTTTTATGACAAACGCCACTCCTCGACTGACCTTAGCATGCAGCCTGACTTTGTCATGCTGGCAGAGAGTTTTGGCGGTGTCGGCTACCGTGTCAAGACAAAAGAAGAATTTGATGCAGCCTTGAAAGATGCGGTTGCGAAAAATGTAGTGGCACTTATCGATGTTACGGTCAATCGTTTGGAAAACGTATTGCCGATGGTTCCATCAGGCGGTTCGCTGTTTAATATGATGTTAGAGTACAAGGATAAATAATGGCAGATGAAAGACGTGTAATTTCTGTAATCGTAATCAATGAGGCAAGTGTTTTATCGCGTATCTCCGGCCTGTTTTCAGGACGCGGATACAACATTGACTCATTGACGGTTGCGCCTATTCCTGAATCCAAGTATTCACGTATTACGATAGTGACTCAGGGCTCTGTCCGTGTGATCGAGCAGATCATCAAGCAGCTTCACAAGCTTATCCCTGTTCTTAAAGTGTATGAACATGAGAACCTTGTTGAAAAAGAGATGGCACTGGTCAAGTTTCCTATTTCCGAATGTTTGGCTGATATCGCAGCCTTGTGTGAAGCATATAACGGCAAGATCGTTAATGTCGGCTCAGACGTGATTATCTGTAATGTTGCGGATATTCCCCAGCGTGTTGATAACTTTTTGACAGCGATCAAGCGTTTTCATCCCAAAGAGATCGTTCGAAGCGGCGTTGTCGCGATGGAGATGTAGTGAAGCTTTCAGTCATTGCTGAAGCGATAGGCATCTCGTTTTCCGGAGCTGATCTTGAAGTTTCGGGTATTCATACCCTTGATGAAGCGACATCTTCTCAGATAAGTTTTTTGGATAATCCAAAGTACATCTCAAGCTTGGAGTCTACAAAGGCGTGCGCAGTTCTCTGTAATGCCAAGTCAGCTGAAAAAGTCCCACAGGGTTGCATTGCCCTTATTGATGAAGAGCCTTATTTGAAGCTTGCTTTGGCCTCGAAACTGTTTGCATCTAAAGTGATCGAGACCGAGGGTTCCGATCCTATCATAGGTGAAGCTACTTTCATCGCATCGACGGCTTATGTCGGCAAGGGTGCCATTATCGGTAATAATGTGAAAATTCTTCCGGGCAGTTTTGTAGGCTGTAATGTAAAAATCGGTGATAATACTATTTTGCATGCGAACGTTACGGTATACCGAGATTGTGAGGTAGGTGCTGACTGTATCATCCACAGCGGTACGACAGTCGGAAGCGACGGTTTTGGCTTTGCCCATACGAAGCTGGGCGAGCATGTAAAGATCTATCAAAACGGAAATGTCGTCATTGAGGACGATGTCGAGATCGGAGCAAACTGTGCGATAGACAGAGCCGTCTTCGGATCGACCTATATCCGAAAAGGGTGCAAGATCGATAACCTTGTTCAATTTGGACATAATGTCGATATCGGAGAATACTCCATCCTGGTCGCGCAGTGCGGTATTGCAGGTTCGACAAAGCTCGGGCGCAACGTGGTCATGGGCGGACAGAGTGCAACTGCCGGACACCTTGAGATCGCGCCGTTTGCACAGTTCGCTGCCCGTTCGGGTATAACGAACGATGTCAAAGACGGAAGCAAGGTCTATGGCGGGTTTCCGTTGATGGAGCAGCGTACATGGTTGAAACTTCAAGCAAAATTGGCTAGACTACTAAAACCTAAACAATAAGGAAGATTCATGAGCAAGACTATCGCATTAGATGGAACAAAAAAAGGTGTTATTTCTGTGACCAAGATCGTTGAACCTTACGGAAAAGACAGCGGTACAGTAGCAAGTATAGGCATCTCTCTTTCAGGTGATGCTGAAAATCCGGAGTGGAAGGTCCACCTTCCGATGTCAAACCTTGATGATGTTATTGCAGCACTTCAAGCACTTAAATAATCTACTTTCGATATAGTTTATGCTGTTAGTTTTTAGCTAACAGCAATATTCTTGTTAACTTCTCTTATTTAACACACGATTTACACTTTATTGCTTTAAAATCACATCTATTTAACCAAGGGAACGGCTTGCAACTGCTTAAAACACTATTTAAATATTATTTATATCTTATTTCTATTCTTTTTATCGGCCGTTTGGCTCTGTTTGTTCTCTATTTTG
>JBFEJN010000107.1:0-2751 GCA_041553195.1 Sulfurimonadaceae bacterium | reverse complement strand
GGTCCCGCGCGCCAAGTAGCAGAGGTCGAGTGCCGCCGAACCCAGACGGCGGATGTCGCGGGTGTACGGCAGCACCGCTTCCATGCTCTTCATGACCCACTGAAAGTCCTCGCCCTGCTCGATCTTGGTGTAGGGAAAGCCTGTGGCGATGAGCGAACGCTCCAGCGTCGTCGCGTCGCTCACCTGCAGCCTCTCGCCGTTGCAGGTCGCCCCTTTGCCCTTTTCGGCATAAAATAGCTCGTCCAGCACCGGGTTATAGACCACGCCCGCTACCGCTTCGCCCCCTTCCCAGACACCGATAGAGATGCAGCAGAAAGGGATGCCGTGGACAAAGTTGGTCGTGCCGTCGATGGGGTCGATGTAGATCGCCTTGTCGGGGTGCGTAATGCCCTCGTTCGTCTCCTCCCCGACCAGCGTGTGCTCGGGAAAGGCGGCAGCGAGCTTCTCTTTGAGCAGCAGTTCGACCTTGACGTCGTACTCGGTGACAAGGTCGACGGCACTTTTATAGGTAATGGTCTTGGAGTGGGTGTACCCCTCCATGAAAAGAGGTCCGGCAGACTGGGCTATGGTTTTAATGACGTTGTACACGGGGCGTGTCCTTGTGTTTGTGTTGGCTGATTATAACAGTCTTCGAGAGGTGATTGCAATTTTGAGCATACTAACTCGTTTTCTTTAGGCATCTTTTACGTGCGTGGAGTAAAATAAAAAGATACGCAGACCAAGTAATGAATCTTCTAGAAGGAGTCACTTATGAAAAAGGCAGTTTTAACGCTTCTCTTCGCAAGCGGGTTGATGGCGTCGGGTGATGGTGTCTATGTCGGTGTCGATTTCGGCACGACCAAGACTGACATAGAGTTGTCCATACACAACCCCGACCTGGAGTGGTCGGAAACAGACAGTGGCGGTACACAGGTCGTTAAAGTCGGGTACTATTTCAGCAGTCATCACCGTCTTGGCGGGTTCTTCGAGAACATCAATGTCGATGACGGCAGCGGTTCCACCACCGGCCTCGTCTACGACTACCTCATCGGAGATTTTGACCTAAAACCTTTTGTCGGTGTCGTTACCGGCTTCGGTCAGTTCAAAGAGGACTATTTCGGCATTAACATGACCGGTGCTTTCGCCGGCGGGGAGTTCGGTCTTAACTATGAGTTTGACGGCCACTTCTCTCTCGAAGGGGGCTACCGCTACCTGAAAACGAACATGAACGACACGGTCCCGGTCTATGTCATCAACATCGGTCAGATCCGCGACCTCGATGTCGGCATCGATACCTTGAAAAACTGGTTCATCGGGGCGAATTATAAATTTTAACGCTGCCGCAGCAGGCATGAAAAAGGCTTGAAAGCATGAGTATCTCGGGCAGTCCATCGTCATGATGCGCAGCATAAAGCACTGGGCGCTTGCGCTCAAACACAACCTCTACGCCCTCTACCTCGCCTACCACCGCAAAGATGTCCCCATTCTGGCGAAGGTCGTCGCCGTCATTGTCGTGGCCTACGCCTTGAGCCCCATCGACCTTATTCCCGATTTTATTCCGGTCATCGGGTATTTGGATGACTTTATTTTGCTGCCTCTCGGGATTGCGCTTGCGATTGGACTGATGCCGAAAGATGTTTGGGATGCGTGCAAAGTAAAAGCCAAAGAGTCAACACTAAAGTCACTCCCCCGCTCCAAAGCGGCCGCCGCCGTCGTTATAGCCATTTGGGTCTTGACGGCTGTCCTGCTTGTTCGAATATTTAAGTAGCGTAGAACGTTCTAGCGTCCCATCTGTTTCATCATGTCGGCCGGTGAGATGGCGTTGTCCCACAGCTCGTCGGGAATAAGGTATTCGGTGACGACGTTGCCGCCGATGATGTGCTCATCGATGATTCTTTCGATCTTCTCTTTTGTCAGGCCGACATACAAAAAGTGACCCGGCTCGACCAACATGACAGGACCGGCGTTACAGCGGTTAAGACACCCTGTCTGGATGGGCTGGACGGTACCGATGATCCCTTTTTGCATCAATGTCTGACCCAGGTGCTGGTAAAGGTCCTGAGACTGCGGTGTAACGCACGACGGTTTCGGCATACCCGGAGGCGTAGATTGTTGGCATTTCATCATATAAAAAGCTGGTTGTGGGATTCCCATAAATTTTCCTTGTCTGTTTTGACTCTGAAAGTCTGGTTCAGCATATGCAAGTTGTGTTCTTCTTGGCGGTTTTAGGGGCTTTTTTGTAGTTTAAATGGCTATAAAATTGAAAATCTCTCATGTAGTTTATTAAGGTCTAAAACCTACAAAAATATGACACTCTCAATTAGATAACATTTTTTTACATCTTTTCATAAGTTCTAGCAATTCCATGTTTAAGTCTTAGTTGTATAGAATGTGTACCAATAAATGCTGAGACACAAAATATTCAAATGCACAAGGAGAGTTAAATGGAAGAAAAAGTATTTTTTGAAACAGGCAATGTTTCTGTAACTAATAGTAGATTCATTGTAAATGGACAAACATACGCAATGAGTAATGTCACATCTGTAAAAGCCGGTATTAAAAAGGCAGATCGTTCATCTGCAGTAATTGCTGGAATTATTGGACTCGCTTGCTTATTTGGCAGTGGCTTCGTCTTTTGGCTCGGCATTATTTTAATCGCTATAGGCGTTATGGCATTCAAGGGTATCACAGATGAGTACTCTGTTGTTTTAAATACTTCCGCAGGTGAAAATCAAGCCTTAATTAGTAAAGATAAAGTACATATTCAAAGTG
>JBFEJN010000106.1:0-2843 GCA_041553195.1 Sulfurimonadaceae bacterium | reverse complement strand
TGGAAGTGGTCGATCTTGCGGATCAGCTCTTCTATCATGAACGGTTTTAGAATATAGTCTTTTGCACCGGCTTTAAGCGGTTTGGAAACGGTATCGTTACTCACATACGAGATCATAAGGATGACTACGGCGTTTTTATAGGCATCGATAACAGGATAAAAGTCTTGTCCGGAAATATTTGTAGATAATAATACGACATCATAAGGTTCATTACGCAGCGCGTCTTTGGTCGAGGAGGCGAGGTCACAGGTATGGCCAAGATCACTCAGTTTTGCAGCAATACTCTGTGCAAGGTAGATCTCATTTTCGATAATTAGTATTTTCATAGTTTAGTCCAGTCTAGATATTTCAAACTCGCGCTGCTTTGAACGGCAACGCCTTCTCTTCGGCCGATAAAGCCAAGTTCTTCTGTTGTAGTCGCTTTGATGTTGCATAAAAACGGCTCAATTTCCAAGATGTCTGCCAGAGTGCGGCGGATATCAGCCTTGTACGCACTCAAACGAGGAGTCTGAGCGATAATAGTCACATCGACATTGACGATACTAAACCCGCAGTTATGAAGTCTTCTGACGCACTCTTTTAAAAGGAGCTTGGAGTCGATGCCTTTGTAGCTGTCGTCACTGTCAGGAAAAAGTGTTCCGATGTCGCCCATCCCTGCTGCTCCCAAAAGCGCATCGATCAGAGAATGGATCGCGACATCGCCGTCGCTGTGTGCTTTAAACCCGAAGGAAGAGGCGATCTCGACACCGCCAAGGAACATCTTTCTGCCTTCTTCAAAGGCATGTACGTCAAAACCGTTTCCCACAAGAGTGTCCGTCGAAGGCGGTCTCAGGCAAGGGATACTTTTCATATCACTTATGCGTGTCAGTTTATGGGCCGACTCGTCGCCCTCGACTTCAGCACGGGTCTTACCGAAGGCAAGGATCGCACTGCTCTCATCGGTGTATTCGACCTGAGTGTCAAGTGCACTTCTCAATATCTCAGTACGGGAGAGCTGTGGGGTCTGTATCCTTTTCAGCTTTTCCCGATCGATGTTTTCACCCTCAAAGGAGACCGTATCATTCATGCTTAAAACAGGAATGACGCAGGCTGCTTTTTCTTTTGCCTCGATAAGTCTTTGTATAAGCGCTTTGGGCGGACAGGCTCTGGCAATGTCACTGACCATGACATAGGGTGTCGCGACATGCTCAAGAGCATTTTTGAGCGAGGCCTGCCTAGTCTGGGCCCCCTCTACGATGACGTGCTCACAAAAGGATCGCATGTAATCGATCTCGTCTTTGTGTGCTGTGATAATGATCTTTGAAAACAGATTCAAATTTTCAAATTCACTTGTAACAAAATGCCACAATGGTTGGTGATTTATACGTAGCCACTGTTTTTTCACAGGTGTGCCAAAACGCGTAGAACTCCCAGCTGCAAGTAGAATGAGTGTTAAATCAGACAAAATTGCTCCTATTTGTAACAGGTGTTACGAAATTATACATGCAGAAAGCTTTCTTTTAACTTGTTTGTGTTACATTTCGAAAAATTAGTAAGAATTTTAGATTCTTGGGTTTTGTGCATATATATGTAAGATGGTTTTTACTTTACTTAAGTGAAAGTAAAATAGTTTTACTTAGTATATATTATTACGCGATACTTACTTTAAATGTGTAGTATTCGCTTACTAGATACAGGAGATTTTTTATGAGAACAGAGTGGCTGAAAAAACGCGAAGGTGATAAAGTTCGAACTCAGATGTATTATGCCAAGAAAGGCATTATAACGGAAGAGATGGAGTATGTTGCGAAGATCGAAAAGCTTGAGCCGGAGCTGGTTCGAAGCGAAGTGGCTCGCGGGCGTTTGATCATTCCTGCAAACGTCAACCATAAAAACCTTGAGCCTATGGCGATCGGTATTGCAGCGTCATGTAAGATCAATGCAAATATCGGTTCATCAGCGCTGGCGTCAAATGTTGAAGACGAGATCGAAAAAGTACAGGTCTCTCAGCATTACAAGGCTGATACGGCTATGGACCTCTCAACAGGCGGGGACTTGGATGAGATTCGTCGTAACGTAATCGCAAACTCTACTATTCCGATCGGTACGGTGCCTATCTATCAGATCATTGCCGACTGTAATGACAAGGTAGAAGACCTTACGATCGACAAGATGCTGGAAGTCCTTGAACGCCAGGCACAGCAAGGTGTCTCTTATTTTACTATTCACGCAGGTTTCCTGCTTGAGACTATGCCTAAGGTAGCTAAGCGTAAGATGGGTATCGTATCCCGCGGTGGTTCTTTGATGGCGGCATGGATGATGCACTATCATAAAGAGAACCCGTTCTATACTGCTTTTGATGATATCCTTGATATCTGTGCAAAATATGACGTATCACTTTCTCTTGGAGATTCTCTCCGTCCGGGTTGTCTGGCAGATGCATCCGATGATGCTCAGCTGGGTGAACTTAAGGTCCTTGGTGAATTGACGCTGAGAGCATGGGAAAAAGATGTTCAGGTCATGATCGAAGGTCCGGGTCACGTTCCATTGAACCAGATCGAGCGTAATATGAAGATCCAAAGAGAACTTTGTCATGAAGCGCCTTTCTATATTCTTGGGCCATTGGTCACGGATATCGCAGCCGGGTATGATCATATCTCTTCGGCTATCGGTGCTGCTGTCGGCGGTTGGCATGGAGCGTCGATGTTATGTTACGTGACTCCAAAAGAGCACCTTGGTCTTCCAAATGCAGAAGATGTACGTAACGGTATCATCGCATACAAGATCGCAGCACACGCAGCAGATATCGCTCGTGGCCGAACAGGTGCACGTGATATTGATGATGAGATGTCTGATGCACGTTA
>JBFEJN010000105.1:0-2934 GCA_041553195.1 Sulfurimonadaceae bacterium | reverse complement strand
GATCCAGGAGGCCCATAGCGTCTTGTTGCGGTCAAAAAATCCCCGCGCGGAAAAGTGTTGTGCCGGGGCAGCTGTAATGGTAAGGCCGTGGTCTTCGACACTTTCCCACCAGTCCAGCTCCGTGATCTTGGAAGCGTCAACACCCCAATCGACAAGCTGCGACTTAATGCCAAGCGTTGTGTAGATATGTCCGATCTTATCCTTGAGGCCTTTGATCGTCTCTTCGTCCAGGTGGTCATAGTGGTTGTGGGAGAGGATGACAATGTCGATATAGGGCATCTCATCGAGAGCGATCGGCAGCGCATGAAAACGCTTCGGTCCCATAAAAGAGATCGGCGACGGCCGCTCGGAAAAGAGCGGGTCGGTCAGGACAAAACGGCCGTCCAGCCGAAAGAGGAGGGTGGAGTGCACCAGGCGGATCACGGAGTTCTCCGGCATACGCAACAACGCCTCCCGTGTCAGTTTATGCACAGGGACGCTCCCGGCTTTTGGGGTGGTTCCGTTATTGTCTTTCACAAAAAGCTCCCATATGATGGAGAGCGTGTCGGTAAAACCGAGCTTCTCCTCATCCATCTTGCTCTCAAAACGCCCATCTTTGTAGAACGATGCGCTGAAGCGCGGTTTGAGCTCTTTTTCGGAACATCCGTTCATCATAACACCTGTGAAACATAGTGCGAGTATAGCGATTGCGCTTTTTGTTTTCATAGCACTTTTCACCGCCAATCGATGAAGATCTGATCGTCTGGTTTAACTTGAACTGCTAGTGAAAGAGGAGAGATTAAGATTTTCATTAAAGACCTTTTTAATTAGGGCGCTCTGCCATCTTTTTTCCGGCGAGCATCCCGCTGGCCCAGGCGAAGTTGAAGTTGTAGCCGCCGCGCCGGCCGACGATGTCGATGACCTCACCTGCAAAATAGAGACCCTCTACCAGTTTTGACTCCATCGTCTTGTCGTTGATCTCTGCGGTACTGACACCGCCGCCGCTCACCTCTGCATGTTTGAAACCGTGGGTGTCAACGATCTCAAAGCGCCAATCCTGGATCTGGTGGGCAAGTTTTTTGATAGACTTTGTGTTGAGTGTCGAGACCAAGGCCGTTGGCTCAATACGGGCACTTTTTAGAAGATAGGGGACGATCTTGGTCGAAAGCATCCCGCATAGCGCCTGTTCTACTGTATAGCCCGGGACAGACTTACACAGTTTTTCCACTGTTGCGGCCAGTGTCTGACGGTTGAAACGCGGCAGTATATTCACTCCGACAGTGACCTGCTGATATTCGGCAAGAGCAGCAGAGGCTTTTTGACTGACATCGAGGATCGCGAGCCCTGAGATGCCGTAGTTGGTAAAAAGGATGTCCCCGGTTACCTTCTCTTCGGGTTTGCCGTTAAGGTAGAGCGTCGCCTCGGCAACTGTTTTGACACCGGCCATTTTAGAGTGTATGTCGGAGTCGACATGCAGTTGAACAAGGGAAGGGTAGGTCGCTTCTATGGTATGGCCAAAGGCTTCTGCAAAGCCGTACCCGTCAGCCGTTGCCCCCAGCTGAGGTGCGGCTTCGGAGCCTGTTGCGATGAGTACCTTGTCATACTTTTTAGTCGTTTTATCTGAGGTGACTGCAAACTGCTTGTCTTCTTTTTCGATCTGTGTGACGTTCTCTTCGGTTAAGATCTTTACACCGGCTTTGACAACGGCTTCATTGAAGGCGATAACAACCGACTTGGCTTCGTTGGAGAGCGGATAGCACCGTCCGTCCTCTTTGACGTCGAGCAGCAGGCCGATGGAGAGGCAGAACTTTTCAAAACTCTGAAAGGGCATGGTCTCCAAGGCGTAGGCGGCAAACCCCGGGTCGGTACCGAAATAGTCGTTGACATACGCCGTAGTATTGATAATGTTGCACCGTCCGTTACCGGAGGCGAGGATCTTCTTGCCGACACTTTTGTTGTGCTCGTAGATCGTGACATCGGCTCCGGCGTGTGCAGCGGTCAATGCCGCCATCAATCCGGCCGCACCGCCACCGATAATGGCGACTTTATTCATGGCCATATTGTAGCAACTTTGTAATGGGTCCTCTGTTAAGTCCCTGCAAAAAAAGGGTGTGTTTAATGGGTATTTATGCCAAAAAAGATGTATAATTATTTTATATACATACAAAAGGACCTACAATGACAAAAGAACAAGTTCTCGCAGAAGCACAAAAACAGATCGATTCGTTTAAAAAACAGTTGGCTGAATTGAACTTAAAAGAGAAGGTGGAAGGTCTTAGCACAGATGCTAAAAAAGTGTACGAAGAACAGCGCAAAGAGCTCGAAGCATTGATCGATGAAGCAGAGAAAAAGTTTAAAACGTTAGGGAGCAAGGCAAGTGAAAGCTGGCAAGAGACGAAAGAGTTCGTCGAATTGACCCAAAAAGCGTTAAAACACTCCTTTAACTATTTCATGTCGCACTACAAAAAAAAGTAAGTTCAAACTACTATAGAGGTTCTTGACCTCTATCCCTCACTCTTTTTAAATCACTATATTTTATGAGACGGCAGTATACCTTTGTGTGTAATTACGTTTACATGGGCCAATATCTATAAAAAGCGAAAAGAGATCGACGTTGAAGTTAATGTATGAAAAAAATTGTTTGGATTGTGTGTTTTAAAGGGGAAAAAGTAGTGGCGCGGTGGACGAGACTCGAACTCGCGACCCCCTGCGTGACAGGCAGGTATTCTAACCAACTGAACTACCACCGCGCATGTAACAATAATTTATGGTGGGCATTACAAGACTCGAACTTGTGACATCTACCTTGTAAGGGTAGCGCTCTACCAACTGAGCTAAACGCCCATTTTCTAACACCTAAATTGGCGACCCCTAAAGGATTTGAACCTCTGTTCTTACCATGAAGTGGTAATGTCCTTGGCCACTAGACGAAAGGGTCAAGATTGAACAAAAATG
>JBFEJN010000104.1:0-3080 GCA_041553195.1 Sulfurimonadaceae bacterium | reverse complement strand
GTGGTTCAAATGCCCTTTTTGGGATTAACAGTGAAGTGATAGAGAAACTTACAGGGTATCCAGTACTTAATCTGGCATCCCATGCCGGTTTAGATATGGATTATTTCTATTATAAACTCAAACAACATATTGGTCGAGAAGATATCGTGGTTATGCCTCTCGAGTTTTCGTATTACACAAAGAGTGACAATAGTACGGATCTTTTTTCCAATAATATGATGAGTTGGGGACGTGATTACCTCTTTCAGCTGCCGTTTACAGATTTCCTGAAGTTTGTTTTGGTAGCTGAGCCTGATAGAGTGTTGGCCGGGGTAGTCAAACAGGTTGAAATGAAAGGCATTAATCACAACTTGTTAACGCAAAAGGAAGTTGTAGATAGTTTGTACAAGATATGGTCTACTGAAGATGATGGATGGAGAGGTTACAGCTACAAGAGTCTGAACCGTTTTGGTGATGTGAATGTCGCATTACCGCTAAAATATCACAAAGATTCTGCATACCTTGAACAAGATCAAACGATATCATCTCATTTTCTAAAGGTGTATGCGAAAATAGAGAAGTTGGTGAGACAACATAATGGAAAACTCTATCTTACCTATCCTGTAACCATGAAAAATAAAAAATTTGACCTGACAGAGATGAAGAGCAGATTGAAGATGAAAAACCTTGAAAAGTTATTAGATGCGTTTAACATCAAGATGTATTGCAATCCCGCTCTCTTTAATCTGGATGTTGAATACTTTTACAATACCGATTACCACCCCAATAAGTATGGTGCTTTGGTTCGTTCAGAAAATTTGGCTGTCTGTCTAAATAGATTGGAAGCTACTGATGATAAGAGAGAAATGTCATTTAAAGAGGCGATAGAGAGAACAACTATACTTCAGAAGAAATATATTGACCAGCTAAATAAACTCTAAAACGTGTTTTTTCGCTTCTGTCTTTAGAGCTTTTTGATCTTCATGATCTCATCGCGGAGCCGCGCCGCTTCTTCGAATTCCAGATTTTTAGCCGCATATTTCATCTTGGCATTCAGTTCGTCCAGCAGCTTTTTACGTTCAGCCTTGGGCATCTTTTCCGCGTTTTTACTTTTGTTGTACAGTTCTCCTGCGTCATCGACTTTGAGGTCAGTGTCGAGCAGACGTTTGACGGTGGTCGGCGTTATGCCATGCTCTTTGTTGTAGGCTATTTGAATATCCCGACGGGCTGTTGTCGTGTCGATGGCACGTTGCATGGAGCCGGTGATCTTTTTGGCATAGAGGATGACACGTCCTTCAGCATTACGGGCGCCCCGGCCGATGGTTTGGATAAGGGCCGTTTCCGAACGCAAGAAACCCTCTTTGTCAGCATCGAGAATTGCAACGAGGCTGACTTCCGGAAGGTCAAGCCCTTCACGAAGCAGGTTGATCCCGACCAATACGTCAAAATCGCCTGCACGTAGACCGCGGATGATCTGATTCCGCTCGATGACATCGATGTCAGAGTGAAGGTACTGGATTCTGACGCCAAGATCTGCCATGTACTTTGTGAGTCCTTCTGCCATCTTTTTCGTCAGAACGGTGACGAGCACCCTGTCGCCTTTGGCAACAGTCCTGACGATCTCATCGTGCAGGTCCTCGACCTGGTTCTCTGAGTCTTTGATAATTATCGGCGGGTCAAGCAGCCCGGTAGGACGAATGATCTGTTGCGCTTTGGTTGCCGAGATCTCCAACTCATATTCAGCCGGTGTTGCTGAGACAAAAAGATAGTGGGGTGCTTTGTTGATAAATTCGTCAAGTTTGAGCGGGCGGTTGTCGAGGGCACTGGGAAGGCGGAAACCATAATCGACCAGGACCTCTTTACGGCTTCTGTCCCCGGCATACATGCCGCGGAATTGCGGCAGTGAGACGTGGGACTCATCGACGATGATCAAGTATTTGTCATGGTGCAGATCGAAATAGTCGAGTAGGGTGTAGGGCGCTTCACCCGGTTTTTTACCGGTAAAAAGACGGGAGTAGTTTTCAACTCCTTTACACATTCCTGTCGTCTCTAACATCTCAAGGTCAAATTCGGTGCGCTGTTTCAGACGCTGTGCCTCAACGATACGGTTCTCTTTCAGAAAGTAGTCCAAACGCTCATCCAGCTCCTCTTCGATCCGTTTTATGGCAACAGAGAGCTTTTCCTGGCCTACTGTGAACTGGCTGGTCGCGTAGACAGTGAATTTTTTGTGATCTTCGAGTTTTTTATTCGCAAGCACCTCAAATGAGTAGATCGCTTCGACTTCGTCGCCGAAAAACTCGATGCGGATCGCTTCGTCCTGCATATAAGGCGGGTAGATGTCGATGACATCGCCGCTGACACGGATGTGGCCGCTGTCAAAATAGGTGTCGTTACGGGCGTACCCCATGTCTATCAGTCGAAGCAGCAGCTTTTTCTGGGAGATCTCATCGCCGACTTCGATACTCTGTACCATCTTCTCATACTCTTCAGGGTCGCCTAAACCGTAGTTGGCAGAGACTGAAGCGATAACGATGACATCGTCGTAAGAGAGAAGGTTGGCGGTCGCAGAGAGACGCATCCTCTCCAATTCGTCATTGATGGCACTGTCCTTCTCGATGAAAAGGTCCTGACGCGGAATGTAGGCCTCAGGCTGGTAATAGTCGTAGTAGGAGATAAAATACTCGACGTGGTTGTCAGGAAAAAAAGATTTAAACTCACTGTAGAGCTGGGCAGCAAGGGTTTTGTTGTGGGTCATGATGATGGTCGGCATCTTGACGCTCTCAATGGTCTTTGCCATGGTATAGGTCTTACCGCTTCCGGTCACACCCTCGAGCGTCTGATAACGGTTGCCTTCTAAGATGCTCTCAGAAAGCGTCTTGATCGCCGTAGGCTGATCACCAGCGGGTTCGTACTCGGTCTTTACTTTGAACTCTGCCAATTTTTACCTTATGTGTCATCTTATTTCGGCTCTAAATGGCCCAAATATATTTGTTAGGAACATTAAAACTATTTAATATCATTCGTTATGCACTTTATGATAAAATTATATCAGATTGAGATAGCAACAATTAATTTAATATCAATGAGTAAGAATGCAAGAG
>JBFEJN010000103.1:0-3205 GCA_041553195.1 Sulfurimonadaceae bacterium | reverse complement strand
GGGTCGGTGTGGCAAGTTATCAGAAAGATGGTGGCATGACACTTTTGGAAGAAGCGCAGGCAGTAATGGAACGAAGTGCCCTTGTCACGCTTGGAGGTGATGTGTGAGACGAAGTGCTTTTACTATTATTGAGCTGATTTTTGTTATTTTTATTCTAGGTATCTTGGCTGCTGTAGCTGTTGTCAAAATGGGCGGCATGTCTGATCGTGCGAAAGAAATTCAGCTTAAAGCTTTTAAAGGAACATTAAATCGTACTTCGGGTGCAGGCTTTTGGTTAAGATCTATAGCAGAAGGATTGGATGGGAATGTCTCAAATCCTGCCTATGATTTGATTATTGAACAATATATAGAAATCGTACCTGGATATTCAACAGGACCATCATTAGTAAATTGTAACGATATAGGAGACGGAGTTTTTTTGACATATCCTTTTACGATTACATATGAGATCCATTGTAAAAATGGATCTAGGTCGGAAAGCCCACGATTTAGATTGTATAATGCAAATGAAAGTATTTACATTGACTGATAAGCCATAGAAATATTAGCTCTTTTTTCTCAACTCCCTCTAACGCGCTTCGCGCTAAAATCCTTTTACCATGAGGAAAAATAATCTATGATAGAACGTGTAAAAACCAAACAAATATATGTCGGTAATGTACCTGTCGGTGGGGACGCTCCTATTTCGGTGCAGTCGATGACCTATTCTCAGACACAAGACGTTGCTGCCACTGTAGAACAGATCAACCGTTTACATTTTGCCGGATGCGATATTGTCCGTGTCGCCGTGCCGGATATGGCGGATGCTTTGGCTCTTAAAAGCATTAAAGAACAGATCTCTCTGCCATTGATAGCCGATATTCACTTTAACTATAAACTGGCACTGGTGGCAGCTGAAGTGGTGGATTGTATTCGTATCAATCCGGGGAACATCGGCGAACAGTCACGGGTCAAGGACATTGTAAAGGCGTGCCAGTCACGTAATATACCGATCCGTATCGGTGTCAATGCCGGTTCACTTGAGAAACAGTTTGAAAACAAATACGGGCAGACGGCAGAGGGAATGGTCGCTTCGGCCGAGTATAACATCAAATTTTTGGAAGATCTTGGGTTTACGGACATCAAGGTATCCTTGAAAGCTTCGGACGTACAGCGCACCGTTGATGCCTACAGAATGCTGCGCCCAAAAAATGAATACCCTTTCCACCTGGGCGTTACGGAAGCCGGGACGATCTTCCATGCTACCGTTAAAAGTGCAATTGGTCTGGGTGCGCTGCTGCTTGACGGCATCGGCGATACATTGCGCGTTTCGATCACCGGAGAGCTTGAAGAGGAGATCAACGTCGGCCGTGCTATCTTGAAAGATAGCGGGGCGATGGCAGAAGGTCTGAACATTATCTCCTGTCCTACCTGCGGGCGGATCGAAGCAGACCTGGTGAGTGCGGTCAGCGAGATCGAAGCGCGTACAAAACACATTAAAACCCCGTTGAACGTCTCTGTCATGGGCTGTGTGGTCAATGCCATCGGCGAAGCGGCACATGCTGACGTAGCGATTGCTTACGGCAAAGGTAAAGGGCTTGTAATGGTTAAAGGTGAGGTTGTGGCCAACCTGGACGAGGCTGAACTTGTTGAACGTTTTGTCCAAGAGGTTGAACTGATGGCAGAAAAACAAGAGAAAGAGGGCTGATGGAAACGTCTTTATATAATTTGGCATTCGAACGCGCTATCTTGAGCTCTATTATTTTTGAGCCGACCCAGTTTGATGAACTTGAAACGATCTTAAAAGAAGATGATTTTTATCTGCCGGCCCACCAAGACATCTTTAAAGCGATCGCTGTCCTGGTGCACCGCGACGAACCTATCGATGAAGAGTTCATCAAAAAAGAGCTGAGCCAAAAGAAGAAGTTTGATGAAGCGGTGATGTTGGACATCTTGTCGGCAAATCCTATCTCCAACACAAGAGCCTATGTCAATGAGATCAAAGACAAGTCACTGAAACGCCATCTTTTGACCTTGACAACCGAGATCAAACGCGTGACACTCGAAGAGGAACTCCCGAGCAGCGACGTGGTCGATATGGTGGAAAAAAAGCTTTACGCGATTACGCAGGATTCGCAGTCCAGTGACTTCAAAGATGCCGACAGAATGACGATCGATACGATGAACTACATCGCTGAGATGAAAGCACGCGGTAATACGGTATTGGTCGGTGTTGACACAGGTTTTGAAGAGCTCAACAAGATGACAACCGGTTTTGGTAAAGGTGACCTTGTTATTTTGGCAGCGAGACCTGCGATGGGGAAAACCTCTTTTGCGCTCAATATTGTGCAAAATCTTTTGGATAAAGGCAAAGGTGTCGCCTTTTTCTCATTGGAGATGCCGGCTGAACAGCTTATGCTTCGTCTGCTGAGTATCAAAACCTCGATCGGTCTGCAAAAACTGCGGGTGGGTGATATGAACGATGACCAGTGGTCGCGTCTGAACTCGGCAGTCGAGCAGATGCAGCATACGAAACTGTTTGTCGATGATCAGGGTTCTCTTAATATCAATCAGCTTCGCTCAAAACTGCGCAAACTCAAGGGTAAGCACCCTGAGATCGAACTTTGTGTCGTCGACTATATCCAGATCATGAACGGTACAGGCAACAAAGACCGTCACCTTGAAGTCAGTGAGATGTCACGTGGTCTGAAAATGCTTGCACGTGAGCTCGAAATGCCGATTGTCGCTCTTTCACAGCTTAACCGTGGTCTTGAGTCACGAAACGACAAACGTCCGATGCTGAGCGATATCCGTGAGTCGGGTTCGATCGAGCAGGATGCGGATATTATTATGTTCGTCTACCGTGATGACGTCTATCTCTATAAAGAAGAGAAAGAGCGTGAGAAGGCGGCCAAGGCTGAAGGTAAAGAGTTTACTCCGACCTATGTCGAGAAAGAGGAAGAGGACGCTGAGATCATTATCGGTAAACAGCGTAACGGACCTACCGGCCATGTCAAACTTCTTTTCCAGAAGAAATTGACACGGTTTGTCGATAAACCGGCGTATAACTCTGTTGAGGTGGCGTATGAAAATGTAGACACGTCGTCGGCGCAGATGAACGTCTCGATGCCAACTATTTAAATGGTGTAGCTTCGGCACATCTTGCACCAAAGTTTGACGCTCGGTGCACATCAGTGCACTGTCGGTCAAACGTTTGGCACAACCT
>JBFEJN010000102.1:0-3368 GCA_041553195.1 Sulfurimonadaceae bacterium | reverse complement strand
TGCCGAATCAGTTGCGTTTTTGCCGGTCGTGTAGGCAAACTGCTGCACCGGGTTGATGCCGTGTTCGAGCAGGGCACTTTTCCACCCTTTCAGACGGGTGTCGGTCCAGTCCCCGTAGATCCGTTTGACACTGGCAACACCATACTGGGCGATCTCGTCAAGCAGCCCTTCAATAATCGTCGACTGAGCATTGTCGGCATCGATAAGAACGGCCAAACGCGCCTGGCTATCGCCCATTTAATTTCTCCAACTCTTCAGTCGCAGCTTCGAGCCCGGGTTCGATCTCCAAGGCCTTTTCATACATCATCTTCGCCTCGGCAATGCGTTTCATCTCGACAAGAAGATTGGCATAATTAAAATAGGTCACCTCATACTCAGGGTCAAGTTCAATCGCACGTTTATAGTGCTCCTGCGCCTCATCAAAACGCCCCAAGGTGCGCAGCTGGGAAGCGATCGCCAGGTGCGTCACGTCTTCTTCTTTGAGTGAAAGTGCATGATTATAGAGTTTCAGTGCCTCTTCATGATTGCCCATCGCGCTTAAAACAAAACCCAAACGGTTCGCTAGTTCGGGAATATTCATGTTGTGAGCATGCGCTTTTTGCAGCAATTCACGCGCTTCCAGGAGGTGTCCGGCATCGTAGGCTTTGTCGGCCTCTTCGACCAAAGCGTCGATATCGACCTTCTCTGCTATCGCACCTTGCGTCTCATCACTTCCTTCGGGATCTTTCAATCCCTGCATATGTTCATAGATCTTAAACGCAAAAAAAGCCGATGCGGCCAACAAAATGATCTGCATAATTGTCATGGTTATTCCTTTAGTGCTAAAAGTATACAAAGGCAATGGTTAATACTGCGTTCAGAGGCTTTTTTTGAGTCGTTTAAGTTCCTGCTTTCGCTCTTTGTAGAGCCTGTTACACTCTGCCGATGTACAGTTATGACAGAAGTCTTTGAGAAGATCAAGCTGGTTTGTCGCATCTTGAATCGCCCCAAAATGGTTCAGAATATTTTTACACTTCTTGATCTTTTGGGCCACTTCCAGCAAACCGCTTGCTTCGATAAACTCGAGTGTATAACGCGCCTGTTTGCATCGAATACGTACCTTATGGATCTGTTTGGCCTTGCTTTCAGGCGTGAGCACTTTGGTTAATGCCATGGCCTGCGCGTACTCTCTTAACGCCGTTTTGTACAACATCTCATTCGGTATTTCCTGTTGCACTGTTGCTAAAGTACTCTGCATATCCTCTAGTCTACGTAAATTCGCCTCTACTGCTTCACGGTTCCAATGCTTTTTGTAAAGTGCGGTACGATATATTTTTAGATCAGAAGACAAGATTGGGTATTTTGACCCGTCTAGGCCCATTACCAACACATCGATCTCACGCAGTACATTTGTAGCCTTCAACAGCGGCTTCAACCTCTTTTTCAAGGCCTTGTCGTCACGAATATAGATCGACATGACAGATAGGCTTTGTCTCAAAGCTACACGATATTGATGTAGATTTTCAGGGTCTTTCTCAAGCGCTATCTGCATAAGTAGCATTTCTGCTCTTTTCATCTGCCCTGACAAGTAGGTAAATAATAAACTTTTTTTTGCCATAAAGAAATTATACTCTTTTGTCTACAACCTGTAATCCAGGGTCAAGATGAAATAGTTATGCCATAAGCAACATACAAAATTTAATATATTTAATCACAATATACCCATATTTCAACAAATATAACCCCTTAGGGTGATGGTTTTTTAGGCGATATCATCTATAATAAAACATAAAGTTTAAAGTAAAAAATTTCAAGGAGCTTTACAATGTTACTACATACTAAAAATAAACTACTGGGCTTGAGTCTAATAGCCTGTTTAGGGTTGATGACCTCTGCACAAGCGGGTGTAATTACGACACAACCACAGGCTGCTCCTAGTCCGAGTACACCTGGGTACAATGGGTTAAATCTTGGTAATATAGATGTCTTTATCACGGATCTTGAATTCAATCCAATTGCAGGAAAGAACTTCAATGAGGCGGACGGTTCATATACTGCGATGGTTGTTGGCGATACCTTTGAGAGTCAGGTAACAGACAATACAGGCAAGGTCATGGGTAAGCTTCATGGTAAAAACTGGCCGGTAGGTGAACCTATGGGTGTAAAAGTCATCAATAATGATCCGGGTAATCTCCAGAATGGAAAACCGGAAAACTGTATTATGACGACTTCATATCTTGAGGGGTCTTATCTTGACAGTTCAGATCCTGTTTTTACAACTTGCAGTAGCTCTTTCCAGACACACAAACGCTTTAAGGTTAATCTACAACCAAACACAGTTGCCGGTGGAGAAGGTGCAGAAGAGGGATTCGACCTCGTCTTTAATGTTGCTGATCAAGCGGGTATGAAACGCTATCAGGTCTTTCAGAAGATCAACAACTATACCGGCAAGCGTTTAGTAGGGTACACTGCGCAAGTCGGTTTCGGAGTAGGTGAGACTTTCATACCAGCAACACCTTCAAATGACCTCAATATCTCTCTTGGAATTTTAGAAAACGATACAACTGATCCTATCTCTAATATTTGGGATGTCAATGAAATGGCAAATTTCGCCCACGGCCTTTGGGGACCAATAGATAACCACTTTCCGACCCCAGGTTTCTTTGACAGCATCCGTGCAGGTTTTGAAGTTACACTGGACACTGATAATAAGATCACAACATCAGGTGCTACACTTGGAAGCAATTACGTATCACTTTTTGGAAGTTGGCTAACAAATCAATGGGCACCGTCAGGTATTTTCTATGACTTTGACGATGATCCAACAACAGATGCGGACCTGGTAGCATTCTGGGCAGATTATGATAAAGATGGTGTCTATGAGTGGACAAGCGGTCAGGCAGGTGGCTTTGCTCCCATCGGCGAAGCGACGTTGGCAGCATGGTCTGTAGACCGACTTTACAGCGTTGGTAAAATCGAAGATGTCCTTAACCTCGGTCTGAACTATATCATCAATGTTGGTAATATCTCGACGTTCGATGATTACAATAGCAGTGGTGATGCAACAGCTACCTTTACCATCCGTATTACACCGAAACTGGCGGATCAGAGTGTTCCTGCTAACACAGATGTACCAGGTTGGATCACTAATCCACCTGTACTAGGTAATGCTAGCAGCCAGGGAAGCATTTCAATCTCTACGGACCCATTTACGGTTGGTGACGAATTGACTGTCATTGTCGAAGACAGTGACTTGAACGAAGACAATGCTACGGTCGAAACTGTTGATATTAATGTAACAAATGATCTAGGTGAAGTTGAGTGGGTCACATTAACGGAGCTCACTTCAGCATCAGGAGTCTTTAGAGGTATACTTGATACCAATAATA
>JBFEJN010000101.1:0-3585 GCA_041553195.1 Sulfurimonadaceae bacterium | reverse complement strand
GTCCTCTTCGGAGGACGGCGTCCAATTCCTCTCTCAATCAATCTAATTTATTTTCAAACTTTGTGTGTGTTTTTTACTTAGAATGTTTTAATTTTATCGACTTCTCTCATACTTTTTTTCGCCGCAAAAAAAGTAAGCAAAAAAGCTCTCGTGACGGCTTCGCGGTCGGTGGCTACCGGGTACCTTCATTGGAGGGGTCTACGCCGTCGGTACTTCGTACATCGACTTTGTTTCCAACCTTACAAAAGCCAAGTAGTTGGCATTTGCTTAACAGGTCTCACCTAAAAATCCCTAACTCACCTACGGCTCAAACAAAGTGATTTTCTTAACGGTCATTCTCTCCTTACACTCAACGCTGTAGATGCCACGAAAAAGAGCCAAGCGGTAACACATCTATTTTAACTTCAAAGCTATGCTTTGATCCCTGTTTGGATTGTTTGGTGGTTGTTAGTGCTGGTGTCGAATAAGTTTTTGGATTGGAGTTACAGCAAATATTGGCGTCCAACCGCCAATTAGCCCGGAAGCCAACGTGTCTGTTAGTAAGAAAAATTTATAGTGCCGAAGGGTATTGCACTTTCTTTTTTTGGTTACTTCTTTCTTTGTGCACGCAAAGAAAAAAAGTAACGTACTAATGATATGAAGTAATTTAAGAAATCTAAACGTTAAAAAAAAGTAAACCCCGCTCCAACACAACCAACGTCTAAAACCACCTTCAAAAGTCCAAAATAAAAACAGACATTGATTCAGGGGTAAATGCCTCCACTGGCACACTAAATGCAATGCCCCCTTTAAAAGGACGATTTATGAGCGTACAAGAACAGATCAAAGAGAACCTTCTCAAGGAGATATATACCGACATCGACAAGATGTACGACTACATGTCCCAGCACTTTATACTTTCTGCTGAGCACGAAGACCTGATCATTAAAAATCTCAACAAGATGAAAGACCAGTTCTACCTTATCTCAACCAACAGCAAGCTCTCGTAATGTCCTGCCACGTCGTCCTCGAAAAGCTCTGCCTCTGTGCCAGGAAAGCGGCCACCGAACAGATCCGCAGTTTTGACACCAAACTCGAGGCGGAGGAGCATGCGTACGAGTGGGCGGATACGCTCAACAACAACTTCTGCGGCAAGCACGGCTTCGATATTGTCGAGGTTGATGACAATTTTGTCATCTCCGTCGAAGAGGGCGGCTTTGTAGAGGCCTGTGAGATCTAAAACTGTTTCCTCCTCTCTATAAGGTCCCGTATTCAGGGCTTTTAAGGCTGATGGGAACACTTCATGCACAAGAAAGACAGCGGCGCCAAACCTTATGCCGTCCCAGTAGCAAAAACCGACTGACGGGTTTTTACCCATAATCGATTTCATCCTTAAGAATATTTTGGTGCTGGGACTGCATAGGGTTTATGAACGCTATAAAAAAGAGAAAAGGTGACAGTATGGACTATCATGTAGTAGTAGAGAAGATGTGCGCATGCGCAAGACGTCAAAATATGCCGCAGATCAAGACCTTTGACGACAAAGAAAATGCACAGCGTGTTGCCCGCGCCTGGGCACAGCAGCTAAACGAATCATTTTGCGGCAAACATGAGTTTGATGTCATCCCAGTTGACGATAATTTCGTCATTGCTATGAGTGAAGGCAGTTATTAACCTTTGCTTCCTTACAAGGAAAGAGAATGATAATCGGCGTACCAAAAGAGGTCAAAACAGATGAATACCGCGTTGCTGTCACGCCGGCAGGTGTCGCAGAGTTACGTAAGGCAGGGCATATTGTTTATGTCCAGATAAGTGCCGGTGAAGGCAGCGGTTTTAGTGACAAAGAGTATGCCGATGCAGGGGCATCGCTTCTCCTTGAAGCCTCCGAAGTCTTTGAGGCGGCGGAGATGATATTGAAGGTCAAAGAGCCGATCGCTTCGGAATACCCTCTTTTCACACCGAATCAGACACTTTCTACCTACCTGCACCTGGCGGCAGATGAACCGCAGACCCGTTTTTTACTCGAAAAAGGGATCCGTGCTTTTTCGTACGAGACGCTGGTGGTCGATCGCCGTTTGCCCCTGCTCGAACCGATGAGTGAGGTGGCTGGAAAGATGGCGGCACTGATGGGTGCGGTCCATCTCGGACGTTACCATGGCGGTAGCGGTCTGCTTGCTGGCGGGGTCGTAGGAACACAGCGGGCAAAGGTCATGGTACTTGGCGGGGGTGTTGCCGGTAAGGCGGCAGCCGAGGTCGCTGCCGGGCTCGGCGCGGATGTTACGATCTTCGACATCAACCTGGAGCGTCTGCACTACCTGAATGATGTCATGCCGGCCAATGTGGCGACCATGTACAGTTCGGGTTCTACGATCGCCGACCTGCTCCCGCAGTGCGACATTGTGGTGGGTACCGTTCTCATTCCGGGGGCCAAAGCACCGAAACTGATTACGCGTAAAATGTTGGGCATGATGAAAGAGGGAAGCGTACTGGTCGATGTCTCCATCGATCAGGGCGGTTGTTTCGAGAGTTCGCATGCGACGACGCACAGCGAGCCTACTTTCGTCGAAGATGGGGTCGTGCACTACTGTGTTGCGAATATGCCGGGTGCCTACCCGCGCACATCGACCTATGCGTTGACCAATGCGACCTTGCCGTATGTCAAGGCACTGGCCGAATACGGTGCGGAAAACATCTGCCACGAGTACCCTGTTATGATCTCTTCTTTAAATACGTATGACGGGGTGCTTTATAATGCGGCCGTTGGTGAGGCCTTGGGGATAGAAACGAAACGTTTTTAATGTTTTAGTTTGTTTGATGGCTTTTTTTACTTTTCGTATTTATTGGTTGTTGAAACATCCTTGACATCTCTTTCCTTTTTTTCTCCGCAAAAAAACGAAACCAAAAAAGCTCTCGTGACGGCTTCGCGGTCGGTAGCTACCGACTACTTTCCTTTCAGTCGTTCTTTCGCTAAAAACTGCCGCACCGATGCTACGCATAACGGTTTGGCGCGTCGGCTAAAAAACGCAAAGAAATTTGCCTTTTTTTTAACGCTCCTTCTCTCCTTACAGTCAACGCTGTAGATGCCACGATAAAAAGCAAAGCGGTAACGCATCTATTTTAACTTCAAAGCTATGCTTTGATCCCTGTTTGGATTGTTTGGTGGTTGTTAGTAACGGTCTCGTATCAGCAAAAAAAAGGTAAAAGGAAGTTGGATATTGTCGACATAGAACTGCGTCTTGGTACAGCTTGAATCTACGGAGGGGTTTCGTAACTCCCTTTATTGGATACTTTGGATTGTTACTGTGACCGCCCTCGCTCTTCTTTCTTTTCGTTAGTTTTCTTTCTTGAGCGAGCAAGAAAGAAAAGTGACATACTAGTGCTATGAAGTAATAAAAAAAGCCAAAACGTATAGAAAGTTACATATAAAACCAAGAAAGTAAAAAGAGAAGAAAAAGAAGTGGGGAAAAGGGACAAAGCCCTTTCTGAAAGCGGAGCTTACAGCTCGCTTTCGTGTTTTGCAAGATACTCAGCAACACCTTCAGTGCTCGCCTTCATACCTTCGTCACCTTTGTGCCAACCCGCAGCACACACTTCACCATGCTCGTT
>JBFEJN010000100.1:0-3805 GCA_041553195.1 Sulfurimonadaceae bacterium | reverse complement strand
TTTGAGCCGCGATCTTGCCCTTTTTGAGCAGATGGATTTCAGCTATTTTATCCTCGACGAAGCGCAGAACATCAAGAACCAAAAAGCGAAGGTGCACAGTGCCGCCAAAAAGATCAATGCCAAAAATTCCGTTGCTCTGACTGGTACGCCGATGGAGAACCATTTGGGTGAACTCTGGGCCATTTTCGATGTGGTCATGCCGAACTTTCTCGGCGATTACAATACCTTTAAACAGTTCTACCAGACACCGATAGAACAGGAGCACTCCCAAGAGCGTCAGGAGAGTCTGCGCAGCAAGGTCGCGCCGTTTATGCTGCGACGCACCAAAGAGAAGGTTGCGACCGAACTGCCGCCCAAGACCATAATGACGCGCTCTGTTACTTTCGAAGGCGATCAGGCGAAGCTCTACGAGGGCATCCGCATCTCGATGGAGAAGAAGGTGCGCGAGGTCATTGCCGAGAAGGGGCTGGGCCGAAGCCACATTACCATTCTCGATGCGCTCTTGAAACTGCGTCAAGTCTGCTGCGACCCGCGGCTGGTACCGCTCTCAGAGGCGCAGAAGGTCGAACACTCGGCCAAGCTGGAGATGCTGCTCGAACTGGTCGAAGAGCTGCTCGAAGAGGGCAGGCGCATCCTCATCTTCTCGCAGTTCACCTCGATGCTCTCCATCATTGAAGAGGCGCTGATGCAGCGTGACATTCCGCTTAGCAAACTGACCGGCAGTACGCAGAACCGCGACAAGGTCATAGAGCGTTTCACCAGCGGCGAAGCCCACGTCTTCCTCATCTCCCTCAAAGCCGGAGGCGTCGGTCTTAACCTCACCCAGGCCGACACGGTGATTCACTACGACCCGTGGTGGAACCCCGCTGCAGAAGAGCAGGCCACCGACCGCGCCTACCGCATCGGTCAGGAGAAGCCGGTCTTTGTCTACAAGCTTATTATCGAAGATTCGGTCGAAGAGAAGATCCTGACCCTGCAGGAGCAGAAAAAGAAGCTCTCCAACTCGCTCTTCAGTGAGGAAGAGGAAGGTGTTGCGGCGCTCGATGCCAAGAGCTTGTTGGAGTTGTTTAGTTAGTCTTTAATCTTAGTGATTTGAGTAAAGCTTTTATCCACGAATTCCACGAATTACACCAATTCATTCGTGAAATTCGTGGATTGCTATTTAAGGTCCTTTGAGAAAGAAAAGGGTGTTGCCGAGAGTCTGTTGGTGTGTGGAACATAACCTGCAACAAGTGTTTCACAATCTAATGAAAATGAATGGGTGGGTAGGAAATGCGAATAGCGTCTTTACCAAAAGGAAAACTGTGGTTCGACTATGCGAACTATAAGCAGCAGCCGCGTTTTCTAAACCTTTCGGACGAAGAGAAAGCGATTATAGAGCAGTTCAAGAATGACGGCTGCTACCTCTGCAGAAATGCCGTCGGCGACGAGGTCGTCGAGGCACTCAACGCGGCACTCGACGACTGGATGGTCGACAACATCTCCAGCCTGGTGGCCAACAAAAGAGCGGACGGCACCTACCCGAGACTCATCGGCCTGCACGAAGAGGTGCCTGCCATAGAGGCACTCTTCTCCACTGAGGTGACGCTAAAACTCCAGAACCTGCTGTTCGGGCGCGGCGATTCGCTCTTTACCACGATAACGTTTATACAGGGAAGCCAGCAGCCGCTACACCGCGACATTCCCGTTTTTAACGTCTCTCCCGACAACTTCTATTTCAGGATCTGGTTCGCACTCGAAGACGCGACAGTAGAGAACGGCACATTGACAGGCGTAAGAGGCGGCCACAGGGTGGCGGTCGAGAGACACAAGATGGCACACAAGTTCTACAGCCGTTTCGACGACATCCCCGAACAGGACCCAGTCTTGTGGCATAAACATCAGGACACGTTAAAGCAGCAGTATAAAGAAGCCGGTCTCATAGAGGAACCCATCGAACTCGCCAAAGGTGACCTCCTCATCTGGCACCCGCTCTTCCCCCACGGCGGCAGCGAAATCAAAAATAAGCAGTTAAGCAGGCGGTCTGTTGTGTTGCATGTGACGTTGAAGTAATCCCCGGGAATATCTTCGCTCTGAAAGAGCAAAAATTAAGCTATCTTTCTCGCTGTTCAGCGAGGAAGAAGAGGGTGTTACGGCTTCTCTCCGGAACAAGTAAATAATGAGCATACGTTACCTTTAAGGCTTTGACATCTAAAACTAACAAATTATGTGTTCAAATATTTACGAATTAAGTCGATGTTTCATAGAATGTGCACTGATTCATAGCTGGGTCATTAAAACACTTCTAAACATCAAAGGAGAAGTATGAAGAAGTTTATTGTTTTTGTGGTTGTCGTTGTTTTGGTCCTATCGACATTTAAATATCATTTAGGGCAAATACCGGTGGTTGACGCATACGCCAATCACTATTTTTTTCAATATTTTGATAAAAGGTATTATGGGCCCAAACTAGATTTGGCAAAAACATCAAGTCCTCTGGTTGCAAAAGTTTTGATACTCTCCGGTGCAGAAGTCAACCAGGACCCTTCGTCCACAAGATTCAGAAGAGACGCTTCACCTCTGTCGGCACAGATTAAAGAATATAGTGATTGTACTCTGCATCTGCCCGAACACCAGAAAGATAAAATCAAAGAGTGCCAAGAGAACCATCTGGAAATTATTGAGATTTTATTAGATAACGGTGCTGATCGCAACGACGCTCTATTCCAGACCCGGCATGTGCCTGTTTTAACGTTATTGTTAAAATACGGGGCCGACATTGAAGAGAGAAACCGACAAGGCGTGACACCGCTTTTTTATCAGACAAAAAATATGCAGCGATATAACAGCTATAACCGGAGTGGTATAGACAGCAGGGCCTTTGAATTTTTAATAACGCAAGGCGCCGATATTCATGCCAAAGACAAGAACGGGCAGACCCTTTTACATGTATCAAGGTATGGGGAGATCATTACCCCTTTGATAAACAGGGGGTTGGATGTCAATGCTAGGGACAAGTATGGCAATACGCCGATCTTTTACAGAGCGGCGGACTTGAATGAGCCAAGGGCTTTGAAAACATTGGTAGAAAACGGAGCTGATATTCACATCAAGAACAACGAAGGCAAAACGGCATTAGAGCATATTTTACAGTCCAAGCGTTATCCAAATACACTCAACAAAAATGCAGCATACCTCCTGAAAAAAGGGGCCGAAATAAATGACGAGATATATGTCAATGCACTGCATATTACAAAACCTCAAAAGCTGCCTGATGCGACGTGGACACAAAAAATGCTGGCTATGTATGCCGATATCAATCGATATGACGAATATGGAATTCATGCCGTTACACATAAAATGGAGCTTTATAAAGTTTCCCTCGATTTTGACATAGTAAGAAGTATGGAGTATTTGGTGAATTATGAATTTATCAAGAAGGTCATTGCTTCTTATGATAAAGATATACGTAAGGTTCACAACCGTTTGGGCGATACACCGCTGCATTATGTCGTCCGTTACAGCGATGAACTGACAGATTATTTTATAAAAGAAGGCGTTGATGTCAATAGCCTTAACAATCAAGGGCAGCCCCCTCTGTTTTTTGCTGAAAATCTTACAACTGCTACAAAGCTGATTGACCACGGTGCCGATATCTATATAAAAGATAAGGAGAACAAAAGTGCGCTTGATTACATAAAAAATCCTGAACTGCTGAATTTCCTGATGGCAAAAGGGGCAAATGTACAAGAAAAAGACAGCAGACAACGTACGCCTTTGATGAACTACATCCAAAAAAATGGTTCGCGGTGGATCAGGACAGCCG
>JBFEJN010000099.1:0-4144 GCA_041553195.1 Sulfurimonadaceae bacterium | reverse complement strand
GTCAGGTTGATACGGTGGTCAGAAATACGGTTCTGCGGGTAGTTGTAGGTACGGATACGACCGCTGCGGTCACCCGTACCGACCTGCTCGTTACGTGCAGCACTGTCAAGTTTCTGCGCTTCCTGCATCTCAAGGTCAAACAGACGTGCCTTGAGTACTTTCATCGCCTTGTCTTTGTTTTTGTGCTGCGACTTCTGGTCCTGGTTGGTGACGACCAGACCCGTAGGAAGGTGCGTAATCCGCACAGCAGAGTCGGTCGTATTGACCGACTGCCCGCCGTTTCCGGATGCACGCATAACATCGATCTTAAGATCGCTCGGGTCGATCTGAACTTCGACGTCGTCGACTTCAGGCATGACCGCGACGGTGATCGCAGAGGTGTGAACACGCCCCTGTGACTCGGTTGCCGGTACACGCTGAACACGGTGGGTACCGCCTTCGTATTTCAAACGGCTGTAGACCTGTTCACCTTTAATCAAGGCGATCAGCTCTTTGTAGCCGCCGGCGTCCGAAGGGCTCGAACTCATAATCTCGATCTTCCACCCCTTAATGTCGGCGTAACGTGCGTAGGCATTAAACAGGTCGCCGACAAAGATCGCCGCTTCATCACCACCGGTACCCGCACGAAGTTCAACAATGATGTTGCGGTCGTCGTTAGGGTCTTTGGGAATCAGAAGCTTTTTGATCTCATCTTCGATAATGGGGACTTGCGGCTCAAGCTCACGAAGCTCTTCTTTGGCAAGTTCACCAAGTTCCGGGTCGAAAGCCATGGCTTTGTTGTCTTCTATATCGGCAAGGAGTGCGTTATATTCTTTGGTCTTCTCAACGATAGCAAGCATGCCTGACTGCTCTTTTGAGAGTGCGGTCATACGCTTAATATCAGACGCTACGTCCGGCGAGCTGAGCAGCTCTGTGAGTTCATCGTAGCGATTGAGAAAAGGGGTTAGTTTATCTGCTAACATCAAGGGTGTTACTACCCTTAGATAGCGTTAACAGCTTGGTGAAGACGGCTTACTTTACGAGCAGCAGTCTCTTTTTTCAAGATACCTTTGCTTACAAATTTGTGAATTTGCTGATTAGCGATCTTAAATGCTGCAGCTGCTTCTTCTTTGTTGCCTGCTTCGATTGCAGCGCGAACTGCTTTAACAATGTTTTTTAAACGTGTGCGGTAGAATCTGTTACGCTCAGTACGTGTTTCAGTCTGGCGGATTCTTTTCAATGATGACTTATGGTTTGCCATACGTATTATCCTTATCATAATAAAATTTGAGATAGAATGCTACCTTAAATATAATTAAAAGCAAGTTAAAGAATATATAGGGCACATCTAAAGATCCAAGTTGGCTTCAGCGATAGAGAAAAGTTCACAATCAAGGCGACCTTTTGAAGCCCTAGCTACAGCTAAGACGAAAAAGGGCAACGCCGAGTGTGGATTTTTCTCTACCGCCCGAAGGGAGGGCCAAAGAGAGTGATCTTGCACAGAATTTTCTTTTATCATAGCTATGGCTATGACGCAAGACAAGTTCTGCACAATCTCATCTCTCTTTCTTCCCTCTGAAGCCTGCTTGGATCTTTAGAGGTGCCCTAAAAACTCAAATCGGAGTGTATATATGAAATTATTCGGAACAGATGGTGTTCGCGGAGAAGCCGGAACATTTCTAACCGCTTCTCTTGCCATGAAAGTCGCCATGGCCGCCGGCATCTTTTTTAAAGACCATGCCAAGACCAACAAGATCCTAATCGGCAAAGACACCCGCCGAAGCGGGTACATGATAGAAAACGCGATCGTCAGCGGTCTCACCGCCGTCGGGTACGACGTCATCGAGATCGGGCCGATGCCCACACCCGCCATCGCTTTTTTGACCGAGAACATGCGCTGCGACGCCGGCATCATGATCTCGGCCAGCCACAACTCCTTTGAAGACAACGGCATTAAGTTTTTTGACGCCCACGGCAACAAGTTCTCCGAAGAGACCGAAGCCAAGATCGAGGCGATCGCAAGAGATGAGGCCAAGCTGAACGCCGCGGCCGTGACCGGGAAAAAGGTCGGCAAGGCCAAACGCATCGACGATGTCATCGGCCGCTACATCGTGCAGCTCAAAAACTCTTTTTCCAAAGAGTTGTCGCTGCAGGGCATGCGCATCGTGCTCGACACCGCCAACGGTGCGGGCTACAAAGTCGGCCCGACGGTCCTCGAAGAGCTTGGGGCCGAGGTGATCGTCCTGCACAACACGCCCGACGGGTTTAACATCAACGAAGATTGCGGTGCCCTCCACCCCAAAGATGTCCAGAAAGCGGTGGTCGAGTACCGTGCGGACATCGGCTTCGCGCTTGACGGCGACGCGGACCGCATTGTCGTGGTCGACGAAAAAGGGGAGGTGGTCGACGGAGACCAGCTCCTCGGTGCACTGGGCTTCTACCTTAAAGAGAGCGGTCAGCTCAAGGGCGACGGCATCGTCGCGACCGTCATGAGCAACCAGGCGCTCGAGGACTTTCTCAACGACAAGGGTCTCAAACTCTACCGCTCCAACGTGGGGGACAAACATGTACTGGAGATCATGAACGCAGAGGGCATCAACTTCGGCGGCGAGCAGAGCGGCCATGTCATTATGCACGACTACGCCAAGACCGGCGACGGTCTGGTCTCTGCCCTGCAGACGCTGGCCCTGGTCCTCAGCAGCGAAAAACGTGCCTCTGAAGTGTTGCGTCCGTTCGCTCTCTATCCGCAAAAGCTTGTCAACCTCCGGATCGACGAGAAAAAACCTTTGGCAGAGATCGCCGGCCTGGACGAAAAGTTCGCTGCGCTCGACAAAGCCCACATCCGTCACCTGGTGCGCTATTCGGGCACGGAGAACAAGCTGCGTGTCCTGCTCGAGGGCAAAGACGCTGCCGCCATGGAAAAAGCCATGGACGAGCTGACCGACTTTTTCAAGAAAGCGCTCAATGGCTAGATCGCTGCTTGTTCTGTTTCTCGCCCTCGTCGGGATCTTCATCATCGACCAGGGGATCAAAGAGTATTTTATCCTCAAGGCGATGGAGATCTATTCGCTCCCCAAAGAGGAGCTCTACCACCGAGCCTTTGACATCTATGAGACCGGCTGCATTAACATGCGCCTCATCTTTAACTACGGTGTCGCGTTCTCCATGCTCTCGTTTTTGGACGAGTACCTTAAATGGCTGCAGCTTCTCTTGATTGCCGGCGTGCTGGTCTATGTTATCAGACTTAAAAAGTTCTGCTACATGGCCCCTTCGGGGATCCTTATCGGTGCAGGGCTCTCCAACATCTACGACCGCTTCGTCCACGGCGGTGTCGTTGACTACATCTTCTGGCACTGCGGGTTCGACTTTGCGATCTTCAATTTTGCCGACGTCATGATCGACTTTGCGGTCCTCTGGCTGCTCATTTTGAACCTAAAACCGAGGTTTTGCCCAAAAAAGAGTAAAATCACCGACTAAGTCGCTGTTTTTACCCGCTTTGTAAAATATATTTAAGTAAGAGTGGTGTAATATTCCCGTCTCCAAACCAACAATGCTTCGTTAACTCAGTTGGTAGAGTGTTACCTCGACAAGGTAAAAGTCACTGGTTCGAGTCCAGTACGAAGCACCATCCCTAAACAAATCATCCAAATAATCATTTTCTCTTTTATCCACTAATTAACACGAATAGTTTTAAAAATATTTCTGATAACTCGTTGCATAAATTTTCTACTTCATATACTCTACGCTCTAATTCGTGCTCATTCGTGTAATTCGTGGACGATTTTCTTTTTTCTTTTCATCCACGAATTTCACTAATTTACACGAATGGTTTTGAGAGGGTATTTCTCAAGTTCATAGTTTTATATTTCTCTAATTCTTGCTTTCACTTCGTGTACTTTCGCGAAATGGATGAATATAATTAAACATATGTAATTACTTTTTATTTATTTTAGTGTAATATCTCTGCATGAATATTCAACATAGAGAAAAGTCTTACAACATCATCGGCGCTTGTATGGCAGTACACCGCGAATTGGGCTGTGGTTTTTTGGAGGCAGTCTACCAAGAAGCTTTGGAGCTGGAATTGCAAGACAAAGGGATTCCTTATGTGCGCGAGGCAAAACTGGATATCTATTACAAAGAAAATACACTCAAACAGTACTAT
>JBFEJN010000098.1:0-4863 GCA_041553195.1 Sulfurimonadaceae bacterium | reverse complement strand
GACCTCGCTTTCTGCGACCATTGGTACCGGAAACATCGCAGGGGTCGCCACGGCTATCTTTATGGGCGGCCCGGGGGCCATGTTCTGGATGTGGGTGGCCGCACTTTTGGGGATGGCGACCAAGTACGCCGAGGCGGTACTGGCGGTCAACTACCGTGAAAAAGACGAAGACGGCAACCACGTCGGCGGGCCGATGTTCTACATCAAGAACGGTCTGGGCGACAACTGGAAATGGCTCGCCTTTTTGTTCGCGCTCTTCGCCTCGTTCGCCGGTTTCGGCATCGGCAACACCATTCAGGCCAACTCCGTCGCGGACGTCATGCACTCCTCTTTCGGTATTCCCGAGCTCTATACAGGCATAATTCTGGCTGTTCTGGTCGGTCTGGTCCTCATCGGCGGTATTAAACGCATCGCCCACGTCGCGGGTGCCGTGGTTCCTTTCATGGCCATTGCCTATGTTCTGGGCGGCGTTGTGATCATTCTTATTAACATTACTGCCATTCCTTCAGCCATTGCAACCATCGTTGTCTCGGCCTTTACCCCTTCGGCGGCGATGGGCGGTTTCGCCGGTGCCTCGGTCTGGGCGGCGCTGCAGTTCGGTGTTGCGCGCGGTATCTTCTCGAACGAAGCGGGTCTCGGCTCGGCACCGATAGCGCATGCTGCCGCGAAGACGAATTCGGCCGTGCGTCAGGGGCTTGTCGCGATGATGGGAACTTTTATCGACACCATTGTCATCTGTAGCATCACCGGTCTCGCTATTGTAGTGACCGGTGCCTATACCTCAGGCGAGAGCGGGGCGGCCTTGTCCATGCTGGCCTTTTCCAAAGCCCTGCCGTACGTCGGCGAATATGTGGTGACTCTTGGCCTTATTGTTTTTGCTTTTACGACCCTGGTGGGCTGGAGTTTTTACGGCGAAAAAAGCGTCTACTACATCTTCGGTCACAGAGCGATCGTGCCGTTTCGTGTGTTATGGGTCCTGGTCATTCCGTTCGGCTCCATGATGAACCTCAAGTTTATCTGGCTTATGGCCGACACGCTCAACGCGCTTATGGCGGTACCGAACCTTATAGCAATCGTCTTGTTGAGCCCGGTCATCTTTATGCTTACGAAAGAGTACTTTCTTAAAAAGGCGTAGGCAAAATCGCATCTTTTTAAAATGATACACAGCTGTAATACCTGCTGTTTACTTATGCAGGTTAATATTTCGCCATGAAATATTTGACGATAATCATGCTTGCTTTTGTCTTGAGCTTTTCTGGACTCGGCAGCTCACTGCTTGCCAAAGGGGAACTTCCTGTTTCGCAGTGTCTCGAAACCGTGCTGGATGTTTCAGAGTCAAGCGATGCCGAAGAACCTAACCCTTCGGATGAGTCCAAGCATTTTGTCGTCAAACCCCAACACATCGGCCATGACCGACGCTCCTCTTTCCAGCGAGTTGCTTTTGACTATTCGTACGAAGAAGACCTCGCACTGAACAAACCCCCACAACTCTGATCTAAACCCCATAATTTTTTAACGTTCCGAATATCTGCAGTGCATTTGCGTAAAGGCATATCTATGCCTATGTTTTGCAGCGCCGTGCAGAGGATTTTCGGACATCACTATATAAAACAATATTTAAAAAGGTAGATACAGATGATCAGAAAAAGCAGTTTATTAGACGGCAATGAGATGTTCAAAAAAAGTTATTTTAACAAACATGAAAAAGAGCTCATGGAGCTGGTAGAACACGGACAGAACCCAAAGGCGCTCTTTATTGGGTGTGCCGATTCGAGGGTTATTCCCAACCTCATAACACAGACAGCCCCCGGAGAGCTTTTTGTGCTGCGCAATGTGGGGAATTTTGTCGCTCCTTACAATCCCGACGAAGATTACCATTCAACCGCAGCGGGCATCGAATACGCAGTGACCGCGCTGGAGGTCTCGGAGATCATTATCTGCGGCCACACGCATTGCGGTGCTATCGCTTCGCTCTACAGTGAGATTGAGGAAAAACCCTTTATTCACACCAAAAAGTGGCTGACCCTCGGCAGCAAGGCAAAGACACTTTCGCTTTTGGCATTGGGCAAAAATGCGCCGAAAGAAGATCTTCTTCGGCTGACGGAAAAGCTCTCCGTCGTATCGCAGATCGAGCATCTGCTGACTTATCCGTATGTCAAGCAGCGTCTGGACGAAGGAAGTCTCCATGTCCACGGCTGGATCTATGACATGGAGAGCGGCGACATCGAGTATTACGACCCGGACGAATGTGCTTTCAAGTCACTAAGTGAGGTGAGCAATGATCAATAACGTATTTAAAGAGATCAAGAGTGATCTTCCGGCGAGTATTATTGTCTTCTTTGTCGCCCTGCCGCTATGTCTCGGGATCGCACTTGCCTCGGGCGCACCGCTCTTTTCGGGGATCATCGCCGGTATTGTCGGCGGTATCGTTGTCGGAATAGCGAGCGGTTCACGCCTCGGTGTCAGCGGTCCTGCCGCGGGACTGGCGGTCATCGTTTTTGGCGGTATTGCGGCTTTGGGTTCGTGGGAGGCATTTCTAACGGCATTGGTACTCGCCGGTCTGTTTCAGATCGCGATGGGGTACATGAAGGCGGGCTTCATCGCCTACTTTTTCCCGACATCGGTTATTACCGGGCTCTTAACAGGTATTGGTCTGCTGATCATCCTTAAACAGATCCCGCATGCCTTGGGATACGACACAAGCTTTTTGGGAGACGAGTCGTTTTTACAGGCAGGCGGAGAGAACACCTTTAGCGCTATTCTGAGTGCCTGGCAGTTCTTTACACCGGGTGCCATCGTCATCTCTCTGGCTTCTTTGGCCATACTGATCTTCTGGGAGAAGGTGTTGACCAAAAAGAGCCGCTTCTTCGAGATCCTGCAGGGGCCGATCGTCGTCGTCTTTTTTGGCATCGCCATGAATTACCTCTACCAGAACGTCGGGGTGGGCTTAACGCTGACACCGGAGCAGATCGTAACGCTGCCGGTGGTTTCGAGCATGAGCGAATTTATCGGCCAGTTTACCTTCCCGGACTTTTCGCATCTTGGTAATCCTGAGGTCTATAAGATCGCCGTGGTGCTGGCCGTCGTGGCCAGTCTTGAGACACTGCTCTCGGTCGAAGCGGCAGACAAATTAGATCCGTACAAACGGGTGACGCCGACCAACCGTGAGCTTAAGGCACAGGGGCTGGGCAACATGGTGTCGGGGATGATCGGCGGATTGCCGATCACGCAGGTGGTCGTTCGCAGCTCTGCCAATATCTCGTTCGGGGCTAAAACGAAACTGTCGACCATTATGCACGGCTTTTTTCTGCTTATCAGTGTCGTCTCCATTGCCTCGCTGCTGAACATGATACCGCTGGCCTCACTCTCTGCGATTTTGTTTATGGTGGGGTACAAGCTGGCCAAACCATCACTCTTTGGCTGGATGTACCGTCAGGGGTGGGAGCAGTTTATTCCCTTTACGGTGACCGTCGTCATGATGCTGGTGACAGACCTGCTTACGGGCGTACTTTTCGGTCTCGTTGCGAGTATTTTCTTTACGCTGCACCACAGCTACCGAAACTCCTACCATATGAAAGACATCGTCACCAATGACGAGGGGCAGGACGTTCACCACATCGTACTGGCGGAGGAGGTCTCCTTCTTTAACAAGGCAAGCATTATCAAGACGCTCGAAGCGATCCCTGAAAGTTCGAAGGTGATTATTGACTGCTCAAACTCCAAGGCCATTGCCTACGATGTCGTGGAGTTCATCCGTGACTATCCGCTGCAGGCGGCATTGAAAAATATTACGGTCGAAACCGTGAACTATATTCCCCCGGAGGTGAAGTCACAGAGAAGATAGACAAAGCGTCGGCCGGCGTGCCGGTCCGATCGGTTTGTTTTTTCCGATACGAAAGCACGTTATGAAAATGGATGTGTGTCTCGAAAAGTGGTCTTTATTGCAGATAGATTATAATTATAACTACTAAATGTATTAAAGGTCTATTATGAAATGGCTTGCCATCTTTCTCTCTGTCTTATTGACACTTACGCTTATTCTCTACACGCTACTCTTTACCTCTTTTGGCAACGGCCTGCTCAAGCCGGTTATTGAGGGGAGGCTTAATGCCGCGCTGCAGACGGATGCCGTTGTCGAGAAGTTTTCGCTCGACACCCGCCATTTTGACCTTACTATCGCACTGACGCCTTCCAATGTCCTCAGCGCTTCGGGAAACTACTCGCTCTTTGGGCGTTCTCTCGACGCCGTCTATAGTGTCGCTTTCGAGAAGATGAGCGAGCTTCAAGCGCTTCTGGAACGAAAGTCACAGGGCAAGATCCATATCAATGGAACCATCAAAGGTGATGCCGAAGCGATGAAGATCACCGGAGAGAGTGATATCGCCTCATCGAAGAGCCGTTATGATGTGACGCTCAATGCGTTCAACCCTGCCGAACTCAGTGCAACGATCACGGGTGCAAAGCTGGATGAACTGCTGGCACTTGCGGGTGAAAAGAGCTACGCCGATGCCACGATCTCGCTGCAGACAGCGATTAAAGGTATCGATGTACAGGACCTAGACGGTAAGATCGATCTGCTGGTCAAAAACGGCAGGGTCGACAGAGCTCTGATGCGTAAAGATTTCAACGTCACACTGCCGCAGACAACTTTCAATGCAAAGGTCGTCTCAATTCTCAAGGGTGAGACAGTCGACTACAATGCTGCCGTCAACTCCAATCTTCTCACGCTCGGCTCAAAGGGCAGCGTCGTCATCGAACCGCTGGGGATCGATCTTGGGTATGTTCTCGATGTCAGAGAGCTTGCACTGCTGCGCCCGCTGACCAATGCACCGCTGCGCGGCTCATTTGCGACACGCGGCAGTG
>JBFEJN010000097.1:0-4888 GCA_041553195.1 Sulfurimonadaceae bacterium | reverse complement strand
TTCCCGCGTCCTCTTTTATAATCAAATCAAATATCTTAAGATCTTACCGCTTTTTTTTGTAGTTAAGTTGTCTCCATTTTGTCCTTAAATTGTCGTGAAACGGTTCTGTTTAGGTAACAAAAGCTTCCTATACTTGCAAAATATTTCAAAAGGAGAAAATGTGAAAAAGCACATAAGTATAGCGGCAGCATCAGCGCTGTTAGTAGTAGCAATGACGGGTTGTGGCGGTACAGACGGTACAAACGGCGTTGATGGGACGGATTTGACATCAGCGATCCAATTGGACTTTGTTGAGTTGAGTGCGCCGGTTACGGACGAGGAAAAGATGGCGATCCGCACATCGACAAGCGTGACATATGCTAACGGAAGCACAGATACTATCGGGTTTACTAAGCTTCTTTCTGCCCGTGCATTGGACAACGGTGAGACATTCGGCCTTTTAAAAGACCATACGGATACAGCGATCACGTACACAGACGGCAGTCCGTTTATCTGTGACGGTGCAAATGGCAATGCAGCCGGTTCAGGGCTTGACCACGCTTCTATTATCCAAAAGAACGGTCGTATCTTTATGGTGAGTCAGTTTGAATGTGGTGTCGGTTCGATGTATGGTGTGGAATTGGCACAAAGTACGGACGGTACGCTTTCAGCCAAACCGAATACACTTGAATACATCAGCCAAAAAGACGGTTTCGGCGGCTGGGTACACTGTGCGGGTATGACGACACCGTGGGAATCACACCTGGGCAGTGAAGAGTATGAGCCGAATGCAAGAGCTGTTGAGGCTAACTTAGACCCGGTAACGCAGCTTACGGGTAACGGCTATTATGATGAGGTGACAAAATACTACTGGCAAGACGAAAACAATTCGAATGCCGCAGCGAACAACAACCCGTACTACTACGGTTATATTCCTGAAGTCGCTGTAGATGCGACGGCGGCTACACCGGCTTACACTTATGCAAAGCACTTCAGTATGGGACGTGCTGCATGGGAGATGGCCTATGTGATGCCGGATGAAAAGACAGCCTATCTTTCAGATGACGGAAGCAATGTCGGTCTTTATATGTATGTAGCTGACGCAGCGCAAGACCTCAGTTCAGGTGCACTTTATGCTGCAAAATGGATTCAGACATCAGATGAAGGTGCAGGAGCAGCTGACTTGATGTGGATAAAACTGGGTCATGCCAGTGATGCTGAGATCAAGGCGATCGTAGCGGCTGAACCGAAGTTCAGCGATATCTTCAATGCAGAAGCCCCTGATGCTGCATACCAGTGTCCAACAGCAGGCTTTACTGCAGTGAACACGGCGACAGGTCTGGAGTGTCTACAGGTCAAACCGGGTCAGGAAAAAGCAGCTGCCTTCTTGGAAACGCGTAGATATGCGGCCATGCTTGGTGCGACGACAGAGTTTAGAAAAGAAGAAGGTATTACCTTTGATGAAGTCAACGGCAGACTTTATGTCGCAATGAGCCAGGTCTCAAAAGGTATGGAAGACGCTTCATCAAGCGATAACGGCGGAAACAACGATATCAGATTGACGAAAAACAGCTGTGGTGCCGTCTACGCACTGGATGTATTGAGTGCTAATGAAACAGCTTATGACAGCGTACACGGCGTTATTGCCAGTGATTATGTCGTTGAGAACATGTACGGTATTATCAGCGGTGCATCGACTACCTACCCGGCTGGTTCACCTTATGAAGCCTACACATGTTCTGTAAACGGGATCGCTAACCCGGATAACGTCACCTTCCTCTCAGGAAAAAACACATTGGTGATCGGTGAAGACACCGGTTCGCATCCAAATGACTTCGTATGGTCATACGACTTGGCTACAAAGAAGTTGACACGTGTCGTCTCAACGCCGTACGGTTCAGAGACAACGTCACCGTACTGGTATAAAAACATCAACGGATACGGTTACCTAAGCCTTGTGACTCAGCACCCATTCGGTGAGATCAGTTCAGGCGATGTCGACTATAGCCTGGAAGCAATAGCGACAGAAGAGCAAAAACAGTCTTCAGTCGGCGTTGTCGGTCCATTCAAAAGCTGGTAATCAGCTTTTGATCTAAGAGAAGAATTTTATTCTTCTCTTTTTTTAGGGATGGTGCGCATCCTTGAAAAAAGAGAAAACAATCGTTAGGACAGTATGAGAAAGTTAAGTGTAGTTATGAGCATCATGGTTTTGAGTCTATATGTCACAGGATGCGGGAACAGCAGCAAGCCTGCAGAAGAGCCGGCCTCGACATCTCCGGCAGGGTATGAGAGTAACAATTCGCTTTATAATACCAGAAACATAGAAGCTGTAAAGATCGATTTTGTCTCAACGACACCGGTAAACAACAAGGCCGCCTACGTTCCCAGCCAGTGCTATACCAAAACGATGGACAGCAGCAAGGGTATTCACAATCCGTGTTACAGCTGTCATATCAACTCCCGTGAGCCCAATTATGTGGATGATGCCGATATCCAACTCAGTTATGGTTTTAGCGAGTACACCAAGACCAACCGCTTTACGAATCTTTTTAAAGACAGAAGTGCTTTGGTGGCCAAGGTGAGCGATGAAGAGATCATCAGTTACGTCAGAGAGAACAATTACATCCAGCACGGAGAGATCTTGCTGGCACAAAAGCTAAAAGAGGTCCCAAAAGAGTGGGATCTCAACGGGGACGGAAAGTGGAACGGTTATCTTCCCGACTGTTATTTCAACTTCGATGAGGAAGGTTTTGACCGCTCGCGGAAGGGTGATTTTTCAGGATGGAGAGCCTTTGGGTATTATCCGTTTTTAGGGACCTTCTGGCCGACGAACGGAAGTATGGACGATGTCATGATCAGGCTTCCTGAAGTGTTCAGACAGGATGAGAACGGACAGTTTGACCGGGATGTGTACAAACTCAATCTCAGTATCGTCGAATCTCTGATCAAGCAAAAGACGATAGAGATCGATGCGGTCGATGAGGTGAAATACGGAGTTGACCTTAACCAAAACGGTGTGCTGGACCGGGCGGAGACGATCGTTTTCAGATGGAAAAAGCCCGCTTATGATTCGGGGACAGGGAAGATCGGAGGCTTTAGCATGAGTTATGTTGGCCGGGCGAAAAGCTTGCTTGAATCCAATGAATATCTTATCGCCCCGGGACTTTTTCCCAAACACACAGAGTTCTTGCACAGTGTACGCTACCTGGACGGTGATGAGAGTACGAAGTCTGTCGCAATGGCGCCGAGGATGAAAGAGCTTAGGTATGCCAAAAAAAGGTCATGGATCAGTTATGCGGCACTTTCGAATGCCACATTGAGCGAGATCAAGGAGAGATATGCCTTTCCCGACCGGCTCAGGACGATCATGGGAAATACGGAGAGGGGACTTTCCAATAATCTGGGCTGGGTCTTTCAGGGGTTCATTGAAGATGCCAGAGGCGAACTCCGCCCCCAAAACTATGAAGAGACTCAATCCTGCATAGGGTGTCACAGCGGGATCGGTGCTATAGCCGACAGCACCTTCGCTTTTCAAAGAAAGTTTGAGCACGGCGGCTTTCAAAACAGCTGGTACCATTGGGGCCAGGATGCAAAGGGGCTAAAAGATATCCAAGAGCCCAAGACGCCTGATGCACGCGATGAGTATTCTTTGTATCTGGAAGTCAATCATGCCGGAGATGAGTTTCGTACGAATGAAGAGGTCATTGAAAGGTTTTTTGATGAGAACGGCACTGTCAAAAATGATGCGATCGCTGTACTGAAGAAGGATATCTCCTATCTTCTTGTCCCATCCGTACAAAGAGCGCTGCAGCTGAACAAAGCGTATAAGATCATTGTCGAAGAACAGAGTTACATCTATGGACGAGATGCCCATGTCACACCTGTTGCCAATGTTCACAAAGAGCTCTCCGCCGATACGGCAACGGGAATAAAAGAGCCTGTCCGTTTGTAGCACTTCGGCTGTTGATAAGGCTAAGTATCGAAGGCAACAGTCTGTTCTCTCTTATCATAACACGCAGGGTGTCCTCTCTTTTTTAGATGTATCTTGTAAATCGGGTTGATGACCTTGTGTCTTCGTATGAAACAAGCTGTTTGGTGATGAATGCTTGCGGGTGATAAGTCTATGCCTGTGTAGTCTGTAAGCAATACCTTGGTGAAAAGTCTAATAAATACCTTAACAAATCACGGCTGTGTAGGGACTTTAATTTTCATAGGGTATAATTTCACAATTATTCTAACAAGGAGAAGTTTATGGGAATGCCACAACCTTCGTTTTATATCTTTAAGTGTCAACAATCAGCACCGCCACAGATGCCTGGAAAGCCGTCATGTGTGAGTGAAGGGACACAAGACCTTTTTCAATTTATGGCGATGACTTTAATGCAAAAAGGTCTGGTAGGGAATGTGATGCCTATTCAAACAGGCTGCCTAAACCGCTGTAATGCAGGACCGCTTATGCTGGTTGAACCGGGACATACGATGTATGCAGGTTTAACAAAAGAAAAAATTGTTAGAATTATTGATGAGCATATCATTGGCGGGAATGTTGTTGAAGAGTATCTTATCGATGCAGAACTTTGGGATGCACCGATCTCTCCTGCCGATATGATAAAGCAGATGGCTCAGTAAGGAAAAAAGATGACAATGGAAATGCTCTATAGTAAGATTCACCGTGCTACGGTAACCGACGCGAATTTGAATTATGTCGGTTCTATTACCATTGATGAAGAACTTCTTGAAGCATCGAAAATGAGAGTCGGTCAAAAAGTCGAGATTCTAAACATCAATAACGGCGAACGATTTTCTACCTATATAATCTTAGGCGAACGCGGTAAACGTGACATCTGTCTAAACGGCGCTGCTGCACGCAAGGTCCATAAAGGTGACAAGATCATCGTTGTGTCTTATG
>JBFEJN010000096.1:0-4921 GCA_041553195.1 Sulfurimonadaceae bacterium | reverse complement strand
GGTGAAATGTTTTATGATTGTAGCAAAGAGTAGAATAAGATGCGATTTGTATGGCAGAATGCATTTTTTTAATGCTTAATATGCGCACACAACAGCCGTTTTCGTTTTATTGGCGTAACTTGTTTTTCAGCTTTTTCGGTAGATGCTATACCTGTCGCAAAGAGAATAAGCGGCAGCAGGACCTACTGTTTATAGGTTTGCATGGGGCTTCGGAACTTCCGTCGCAAAAAGGCCGAATCGATCCAAGGCGTCTTCTGTCTCTCCGCCTTTTGCAATTTTAAAACAGCTGTCTGCATGTTTCTTTGCGAGGTTGACAAGATCACTGTCGAGTTTGCCGCTGGCAGCATACTCTTCGAGTATGGCAAGCACCTTCTCCTGTCTCATACCTTCACGGTAGGGCCTGTCCTGTACCAGCGCCTGGAAAATGTCGGAAACGGCGATAATACGTGCTTCTATGCTTAAATCTTTTTCAGAAGGGTGAAAAGGGTAGCCGACTCCGTTGAGGCCCTCATGGTGAAATGCTGCCCAAAGAGCGATCTCACCAAGTCCCTTGATGTGGCGTAGAATCTCATAGGTCTCGTAGCTGTGTTGGTTCATAATGGAACGTTCTATATCATTGAGCGGCCCGGATTTTTCAAGAATCCTGTCTGGGGTATGAAGTTTGCCGAGATCGTGCAGCAGACCGGCTATTTCGATCTTTTCACACTGTTCGTTCGAAAGGCCCAAAATGTTGGCAAGGAACTTTGCAAGATCAGCAACACGTACCGAATGCTGTGCCGTAAAAGGGCTTTTCTGATCCACCACGTAGGCCATGATCAATGAGAGCTGTTTCAGTTGGGCAATACTCAGAGGCTGACTCGTTTCTACCAGTCCCATATCCCAGGTGTACCGGGTAATATGACGATTTTCGAGGGCGATCCAGAACGCTTCGGACTTTTCAAGCTCCCTGAACGCAGTGACCATTACCGGGTCAAAATAGGTTCCCTCGTAACTTCCGATAGATTTGACGATCTCATCCCTCGCAAGAAGAATGTCAGACTCATAATGTGTTGCTGCCAAAACGTCGATACGGTCTGCAAGGAAAATGAGGTTGGCCATACGGGCATTTTGTGTGCTGATGTCAAGTTTTTTGAGTTCAGCCCATGGTGTGTGGTGGTAAAGGATAGGTATGGAAAAGTCCGTAAGGGGCCCGAAATCCTTCAACAGTCGATAGCCTATTTCACAGTGAATATGGGCATCGTTCCAGTCAAAATGATTCACCAGGTTCGAATGCATCTGTTCCGTAGAAACACCGCAGTCATGGAGCAGGCCGAGGTTAAAGGAAAACTGTATATCTTCCTCGCTGTACCCCAGTTTATGTCCCAGCTGGCTCGCAATATAGCCGACACGTTTTCCGTGGTTCGTGTCGTTCATCCCCACCAGCGAAACGGCTGTTTCAATGGCAATGATCATCTGTCGAAGATCGACATGTAAATCAGAAAATGTCGGCATGGTGTCACCTTTTTGCTCTTTGCTCTACTTGTACGGGTAGTTTACTATAATATCGGCAAGCTTGCAAAATATGTCACGTTAAGAATAGAGTATCGCAGTTGCGTAAGACGTCAAGCATTGTTGTTACGTCCATGTTATTGATATTTTTGACCATTATATTCTAGCCAACCACCTTTATGGCGTTTCTGCGGGTCGTGATGTGTCCAATGAACAACACCGCCTTTGGTATTGTTTTCAAATTCACCACAAAATTTTATAAAACCACCTTTTTTAAGTGTATGTATTCTTGGTGCCAAGTCAATGTTATGCGCAATTAATACTGTTTTTCCGGATGACAGTTCTATTATAAACCTTTGATGACGGCTGCCTTTGTTGTCATCACTAAGTAGTCTACTGACAGTTCCGGAACCACACATTTGTGTGCCAGCATATATTTCAAGACTTATAAGTAATATCAACAGTATTTTTTTCATTTTAAACGCCAACTCTGTTTTTTATATAACTATTTATTGGTGCACATTCTATACAACCAAGGCTTAAATATGGAGTTATCATAAGGTGTGAAATGTTGTATAAAAATGTTATTTTATTGTGGCATCCTATCGTATGAGGTGTGCACGTTAAGAAGAATAAGAGCAGGGTGGTCAGTGTGCCGCTGTTAGAGCAACTGTATACCTGTGCTGACTATCTCAACACCTATAATGCCAGGTCCGGCAGAATTTCGCGCGTAAGAATATGGTCGGTAGCAGAAAAGACAGAGGTCACTCGTCAAGAGTTGGCGTATAAGTTGGACGTACTCGAGGATTGTCTTGAAGAACTCAAACTTATACCGGAAACTGATGCTGTGACAGTGCAGGAAATAGAAGATTATGACGATTGAAAAAAGTAGGCACAAACAGTTGTTTATGTAACCAAATGCAAATCTTGTACAAAATCATTAACTTCTTTCGCAGTCTCTTCTTTGACCAAATTTCTATACAATACACGAAAACTTACTAATAATATTCGCTTCTAAAAGAAGGAAGATAGATGAACACGACAGAAGAAAGCGCCAGAATGGTAGAGACACTGGGCGATCTTGCAGGCTTGGCAGATTATTCACTTATGGATACACTTAATGCTGATCCTCAAGCAACTAAAGACGGTGTTGACCACGCGCCGAGACAGGTCTTCAGCGGGCACTATGTCCCCGTCAACCCGACGCCGATAGGGGAGCCGCATTACATTGCGCACAGCAAGAGCTTCTTTAAGGAGCTTGGGTTTCATGACAGCCTGGCAACCAACGAGGGTTTTATGCGGATGTTCTCAGGCGATGCCTCAGAGCTGCCGGCACCTTTGCGTCGTTATGGTTGGGCAACGGGGTATGCCCTCTCTATCTACGGGACCGAATACTACCAGCAGTGCCCTTTTCAAACCGGTAACGGCTACGGTGACGGACGTGCCGTCTCTATCTTTGAGGGTGTCCTAAACGGCCAACGGTGGGAGATGCAGCTCAAAGGCGGAGGCCGAACCCCCTACTGCCGCGGGGCCGACGGCCGGGCGGTACTGCGCTCGAGCATTCGTGAGTTTTTGGCACAGGAGCACATGCATGCTCTGGGCATCCCTACATCCCGCTCTTTGAGCCTCTACACCTCCAAAACGGAGACGGTAACGCGCCCCTGGTTTAACCAGGGCTCCCACTCAAGAGACCCCGAAGTGATGATCGAAGAGAATGTCGCTATTACGACACGCGTGGCACCTTCCTTTCTAAGAGTCGGTCAGGTAGAACTTTTCGGCCGCCGTGCCCGTAAAGATGAACACCCTAAAGCGATGGAAGAGCTGGAGAAGATCGTACTGCATCTCATTGACCGTGAGTACCGTGATGAGATCGACCAGAGCCTGCCGCTTATGGAGAAGGTATTGCTGCTTGCAGAGGCTTTCCGCAGCCGTCTCGTCGCGCTTGTCGCCAACTGGGTCCGTGTAGGCTACTGCCAGGGCAACTTTAACAGTGACAACACCGCCCTGGGAGGCTTTACCCTCGATTACGGCCCTTTCGGGTTTATCGACAGGTTTGACCCCAAATACCAGCCATGGACGGGCGGCGGTGACCACTTCTCCTTTTTCAACCAGCCCCAGGCCGCCATGCAAAACTTTTATATGTTCAGCACCGCTGTCCATCCGCTGCTCAAGTCCGACACGATGGCGGTAGAAGCGCTGGAGAAGGTTCTAAATGGTTTTCCCGAAGCCATGCAAGAGCAGGTGGAAGCAATGTGGGCATCGAAACTTGGTCTGGAGGCTTTTGATGCGGAGCTCTACAATGAGCTGATGCTGCTGATGATCAAGACATCCGTCGACTACACGATCTTCTTCCGCGAGCTCTCGCATCGACCCGAAGAGGTCACGCCCCTTCTCAAAAGCTTCTACGGTGATGTGTCCAACAATGAGGAGCTGCTAAAGCGCTGGTCACAGTGGCTGGAGAAGTGGCAATCAAAAATCGGTGTGACAACACCCGAGTCCCGAGCGAAGCTTTCAGAGCAGATGAAGAGAGTGAACCCGAAATACACCCTGCGGGAGTGGTTCCTCGTCCCTGCCTATCAAGCTGCCGAAAAAGGTGACTATTCACTCATCAACGAGCTGCAGGAAGTGATGACAAAGCCCTATGAAGAGCAGTCCAAAGAGATAGAAGAGAAATACTATAAACAAAAGCCTTCGCAACTTTTCAATATCGCCGGTGTATCTCACGTGAGCTGTTCGTCGTAAGTTTCATCTGAATTACACCCGTCGTGATTTTTATGAGATATCAACACTTTACGCATACATTTTAGATTTAGGAGTGGAAATTCAACCGCTGGGGTGTATTTTGAGGCTATTTAACGTTTAAAATGAGCAATCAAAAAGCCGCCCGCGGGTTTTTGATTGGTCTCCTTTGGTTTGTTAGGTAAGCAAATTACCATGATGTCACCTTTGAGACTTTGTATCCACTGACTGTGCCGTTATCTTCAAATACCCTAATGGTAACGAGAACATACCAATAGGCTTCGTTAATATCTTTGATTTTCGTTCTTTCAATATCTTCTTTAGTAAATGGCAATCGTGTCATTTGTTGATATTCAAGAGCGTCAGCGACAACTTTTACAGGTTGGGGGAGTTCATGTCTGACATCGTCAATGTTTTTGCCCAGCTCGATAACTCCAAGCTTTAGATCCCCGATATTATTTTTCAGTTCTCCACACTTTTGAGAATTCTCTAAAGTATTCTTGACGACAAAACTGAGAAGCGTATGATCATAGCCACCCATTTCACCCGACTCAAAATAAACTGTAGCATTGTTTTCTTTGGATAGATAGCAAATGCCGTAATAGGAGTCAGCGGCGTCACCCGTACGTTTGATTGGAGCATCGCCCAGCTTTTTCTGGATTTCAAAAAGATTCGTCTCCTCAAGTTCAAATCC
>JBFEJN010000095.1:0-5029 GCA_041553195.1 Sulfurimonadaceae bacterium | reverse complement strand
GCCCACGGATTAGTGGGATTTACGGGATTAAAGAGCAGAGATATAAAAAGTAATCTTATGAATCCTCTAAATCTGTGGGGAAACGCTCTTCTTGAAAAAAGAAAAAAGTTAAGTTGTCCACGAATTTCACGAATGACCACGAATTACAGAGCAAGAGCAAATGCCAATAGATTAAGCGTAAGGGTCAACAAAGCCTATATTAGATCTGAATAAATATTATGTAAATAACTATTTCGTGTTAATTCATGAAGTGGTGACCTGGATAGGAAATCCCCTTGCGGGATAATTCGTGGATAAAAACTAATCCTATAAATCGTAAAAATCCGTGGGCAAAAGAGAGAAAGAGCAGTCAGCCCACAGATTATTAGGATTAATGAGATTAAAATGAAGCTTATAGAAGAAAATAAATCCCTCTAATCCCCTGAATCTGTGGGAAAAAAAAGAAAAACAGACCATACGCATAGATGAAAAAAGGGGTCTGGAAATAGTGCCCGATCATTGAAAGATTACTTCTTTCCCTTTTTTTGTTTGGCGTCGATGATGATCTGACGTCGTAACATACCGCTGAAGATAAAATACATAACAATAGTATTGAGACCAAAAAGTATGAGACTCATACTCTGGTCACCGCTCTCTACGATAAGCAGACCGGTAATGGAATAGATGGCCTGCAAGATAGCAAGAAAGAGCACCGTTCGTTTAACGTCCTGGTTGAAAAAGTTAAACAGTATGTGGTGCAGATGCGTTTTGTCGGCTCGGAACATCGACTTGCCTTCGCGCTTGCGGCGAACCATGACAATGATGGTGTCGAGCAGCGGAACCGCAATAATAAAGAGTACGGTGACCGGCTGTATATAGCTCGCTGACTTAATGACCAGCAGACCGATGACAAAGCCCAGGACAAGCGAACCGCTGTCGCCCATAAAGATACTGGCCGGGTTCCAGTTGTAGACCATAAAAGCCAGCAGACCCGCGATGAAAGAGCCGGAGATGACCATCATATAAGGGTCGTCATAGCTATAGCCTATGTTGAAGAGTGCCGTGAAGATCACGAGGCTGACAGAACCGGCCAAGCCGTCAAGACCGTCGATGAGGTTGAGTGCATTGGTAAAACCGACGATCGCAAAGAGGGTAAAGGGAAGGGCCATCCACCCCAGGTTGACATCGACTCCGAAGAGGGTTCCCAGACTGCTGACATAGATGCCGTCAAAATAGGCTAGCAGTGCGCTTATGGCCAAAATAATAAACTTGGTATTGGGCGAGGTGTCCTGGTGGTCGTCGAGTACGCCGACAATAAAGACCAGCAGTATGGCCAGGCAGGTCAGGAAATGTTCGGCGATCAAGGTAAAGTCAAATAAAGGGTCGACGATGGCAACGGCCAGAAAGATACCGATCCCGGCACCGCGGGGGTGATGACGGGTGTGCATGCTGCGTTCATTGGGCACATCGACCAGTCCGAGTTTGAGGGCATTCTTGATAATCAGTTTAATGAGGAAGAGGGCGACAAAAAAGATGATGACAAATTCCAATAACATATTCTAAACCCTTTCCAAAGTAGAGTGACGAGACCCAAAAAACGCATTCAGGGTAGTCTTTGTTTTTAAAAAAAATATTTTATCACTAATAGTATTACATGCTGATTATTACAGTGATGAAAATAAGTGCACCGGTTCTAAAACCAATCCTCATAATCTGTTAAATCTGTTGATAAGAGCCAACAGCTCAATGCATGGACGGGACTTACAGGGCTAAAGCCCCATGCAGGGAGCAACTTAAGTGCCAACAACACAATACAGAGAGTCACTAAATGATGAATCGTGAAATTGCGAGTCGTAAAATCCCGTATCGTACAAAAAAGAAAAGAGCAATCGGCCCACGGATTAGTGGGATTTACGGGATTAAAGAGCAGAGATATAAAAAGTAATCTTATGAATCCTCTAAATCTGTGGGGAAACGCTCTTCTTGAAAAAAGTTAAGGGTCCAGTAATTATCAGGAGCAACAGAGTCACATTAGAGGTTACGACAGTGTAACAGATATGCTCAATTCTAAGCGTTTTAATATGTTATTGACTGTATTATTCAACGATTGAATGAAGAAGTGCAAAAAGGGAAGCGATGCGTATTGATGAAGAGTCCTCTTTTCAGGTCCTGTCGGCGATCGATAAACATGCCAACCAACTCGACCTTGCCAAGAGTGTCGGCTTCAGTGTCGGCAAGGTCAACTACATCGTCAAAGCGCTGGTAGAGAAGGGCTTTGTCAAGGTGAGCAACTTCAGCGCGTCTGAGTCGAAACGGGGGTACATCTACCTTCTGACCCCGGAGGGCATCAAGGCCAAGGTCGCCTTGACCGAAGCCTTTATAGCACGCAAAAAAGCCGAGTACGAGCAGCTGCAGCTGCAGCTAGAAGAGGCACAAAAACAGTTAGCAGGAAAATCAGCATGACCAATATTATTTTATGCGGCGGCAGCGGAACACGACTCTGGCCTCTAAGCCGTACCCTGATGCCCAAGCAGTTCGTCAAACTGTTCGAGAACGAATCCCTCTTTCAAAAGACGGTGGCAAGAAACCGGAAAGCTTGCGATGCGCAGTTCATCGTCTCCAACGCGGAGCAGTACTTTCTCGCGGTCGACCAGATCGAAGAGCTGTCGATCCCGGATTACCATGCCAACTACCTGCTGGAACCGGTCGGCCGTAACACCGCCCCGGCCATCGCCCTTGCCTGTTTCGCGCTCGATGCGGACGAAGTGGTCCTGGTGACCCCCTCAGACCATCTCATAAAAGATGAGAAGGCGTATCTGGCAGCGGTTGAAAAAGCGAAGCGCCTGGCAGAGACCGACCAGCTTGTCACCTTCGGGATTACCCCGCAGTACCCTGAGACGGGGTTCGGTTACATCGAAGCCGAAACGCAAGCGAGCGTTGAGAGTGAAGGGTTAAGCGTTAAGAGTTTTAAAGAAAAGCCAGATCTTGAAACAGCCAAAAGCTACTTAGAAGAAAACGTAGCACTTAGCACGCAGCACTTAGCACAAAAATTTTACTGGAACAGCGGGATGTTCTGTTTTAAAGCAGGGGTCTTTCTCGACGAGCTCAAAAGCTACTCTCCGGCCATCTATGAGGCGTCTCTGGCGGCCTTTGATAGTGCGAAGCACGACGAGATGGTCCGCATTGGCCATGAGGCGATGATGGCTATTCCCGAAGACAGCATCGACTACGCGGTCATGGAGAAGAGCAGCAAGGTCAAGGTCATCCCTTCCGACATCGCCTGGAGCGACCTGGGCAGTTTTGACGCCCTCTACGAGGAGCTGCCGCACGATGAAAACGGCAACGCCGTCTCGTCACTGTTAGACTTAAAGCTTATTGCCAACAATTCCAGAGACAACCTCATTATCTCCGAGAAAAAGGTGGCTGCGATCGATGTTGACGACCTTATTATCATCGACACGGCAGACGCCCTGCTCATTTCGAGAAAAGGGAGCAGCCAGAAGGTCAAAGAGGTGGTCGCAGAGCTCAAAGCACGTAACTCTGAACTGCCGAATATCCACGTTACGGCGCACCGTCCGTGGGGGACCTACACCATCCTCGACGAGGCTGATGGCTACAAGGTCAAGCGCATCGTCGTCAAGCCGGGCAAGCGTCTGAGCCTGCAAAAACACTACCACCGCTCCGAACACTGGATCGTCGTCTCGGGGACCGCAACCGTGACACGCGGAACAGAGGAGTACCTGGTGCGTGCCAACGAATCGACCTACATCCCGATGGGCGAGCTTCACCGCCTCGAGAATGTCGGCAAGATCCCGCTGGTCATGATCGAAGCGCAGGTCGGCGAGTATGTCGGCGAAGACGACATCGTCCGGATCTCCGACGATTTCAAGAGAGTTTAGGTACGAGAGGAAGAGCAGAGGTCCACGAATTACACGAAGAACACGAAAGTTAAAGAGCAAGAAAAGCTTTTAAAATAATTCGTAAAATTTGTGTAATTCGTGGACAAAACAGCTCTTTATAACAATGAAAAGGAAAAAAATGGCAGATAATAAAGTAGCATTGATCACAGGTATTACGGGGCAGGACGGTTCGTACCTGGCAGAGTTTCTACTCAAAAAGGGGTACGAGGTGCATGGTATTAAGCGCCGTTCATCCCTTTTCAACACCGACCGTATCGACCACCTTTACCAGGACCCTCATGAAAAAAATGTCAAGCTAACACTTCATTACGGCGAGATGACGGACTCTATGAACCTTACGCGTATTATTCAGGAAGTCCAGCCGGACGAAATCTACAACCTGGCCGCCATGAGCCATGTTGCCGTTTCGTTCGAGACCCCGGAGTATGTCTCTAACGCCGATGGTACGGGGACGCTGCGTATTCTCGAAGCGGTCAAACTGCTGGGCCTGACAAACAAGACCCGTATCTACCAGGCGTCGACGTCTGAGCTCTACGGAAAAGTGCAGGAGGTCCCGCAGACAGAGACCACCCCGTTCTACCCGCGTTCGCCATACGCGGTCGCGAAGATGTACGCCTACTGGATCACCGTGAACTACCGCGAAGCCTACGGCATGTTCGCCTGTAACGGCATCTTGTTCAACCACGAGTCTCCGGTGCGCGGCGAGACCTTTGTTACGCGTAAGATCACCCGCGCCGCGTCGAAGATCGCCCTTGGTCTGCAGGACAAACTCTACCTCGGAAACCTCGACGCCAAACGCGACTGGGGTCATGCCAAAGACTACGTCAAGATGATGTGGCTGATTCTTCAGGCAGATGAGCCGGAAGACTGGGTCATCGCTACGGGCGTGACAACACCGGTCCGTGAATTTGTCCGTATGTCCTTTGCCTACGCCGGCATTGAACTCGAGTTCAAAGGCGAGGGTGTCGACGAAAAAGCCTACGTTGTCTCATGCTCAAATCCGGACTACCAGGTAGAGATCGGTAAAGAGGTCGTCGGTGTCGACCCGCGTTACTTCCGCCCGACAGAGGTCGACCTGCTTATCGGTGACCCGTCCAAAGCAGAGCAGAAACTGGGATGGAAACGCGAAT
>JBFEJN010000094.1:0-5466 GCA_041553195.1 Sulfurimonadaceae bacterium | reverse complement strand
TCTGAATAGGTTCCGGTAGCGATAAGCTGCTGGGGTATTCCAGCGGCCAGACTGGGATTGGCAGGTGTTAGTGCTATTGACTCTAATAGAGCGTCCGTAACTGTCACTGTTGTCGCAGCGCTGATACCGTCCAAAGAAGCGGTCATAACTGCTGAACCGACAGCGACACTGCTCACCAGACCCGCGCTGTTTATCGTCGCCGAAGAATTTGTGTCTGAGCTCCAAGAGCTGATTGCGGATGTAATATCCACAGAAGTTCCATTAGAATAGGTTCCAGTTGCCGTCAGCTGCTGGGTCAGTCCAGCGGGCAGACTGGGATTGGCGGGTGTAAGTGCAATGGATTCCAGCACCCCTGCAGGTGAAGCAGTTTCACCGCTATCACTACAACCACTTAACATAAGCATGAAACCGATCAGTGCTGCCAGAAGTTTTGTTTTCAAAATTGGTCCTTGAAACTTAGAATTGAATTTAAGTACACAATATGTAGAAAAGAGTGTAAATGTATTCTCAGTACCGGTAGCATACCTAGCCAATATCATTCCTGCATCACAATTTCAATTTTTTTACATAATGGGTTCAGGTAGCCAATATTGATTCGCTTCAGAGAAGAGTATTCATGAAAAGAGACCGAATTTTGGGGAGGAAGGGGTTAGAAGACGCATATTCATTTTTATCTTCTATTAAAATTCAGGGGCAGGTGTCAACCCACCGCTTTACACTACTTAAAACCTTGGAAAGAGCAATGGGAGAGATCTCTCAAACCGGCGGCTACACCAACTCTATAGACTTCTCTTCCCCGCTGAAATAGTTTATCAGCGCTTTTTTGTCAACACTGTTGCCAGCACCGCGGTATAGATTCTCTTCAAGCTGAGCCAGAACAGCGTCGATGGTCGCACTCTCTTTGCGGTACGGCAGCAGCAGTTCGAACAGTTCCCTGTCATTTTTGGCCTTTTTTATCTGCTGGGCTATTGGTTTCACAACCTTTGTTCGAGGGGCGCATTCTACGCGGTTGCGCAGCATCAGCCAGGTAAAGAGCGCCCCTATCGCAAAACCGGCCGCTGCGACATAAAGGAGCTCCAACCAGTCACGTTGCGCTGCGACAGGGGGCTTTGCTTCGGGAGCTTTGGCTTTGATCTGCGGCGAAGTCTCCAGCTTGCTCTCTTCTGCACTCTGAAACATCGACACTTTGGCGACACCGCCTGTTACATTGATGGCGATCGGTGCGGTCTCTTTAACGACCTCTTTTTGACTTGAGCGGTCAAAATAACGCAATCGGAGCGGCGGAATGGTGTAGTTACCGTCGGCAATGACTACGATCTTCTGCTCGAAGCTACCTTTATACTCTTCGCCTTCTACGTGTGCCTTGATGCTTGGTTCATTCGCATAGACAACCGCTCGGTCAATGTCGAGAGTGTATTTCTTGACATCATCGATATTGCCCCTTCCCTCAACAGAGATCGTCAGGTTAAGCGGTTTGTTGGCGGCAACGGTCGTCTTATCGACCTTGGCTTCGATCGTAAAGTCACCGTAAAGTTCCAGGTCATCCGGCAGAGCGTCGACATTAAGTGTCAGGGCGTTGGAAAAGATCTTGGTATACCGCAGTTCCTGTCCGAAGACATTGTTGAAAAAAGGGTCCATTCCGCGACGGCGCTGCTGATCGAGCTGACCGACATTGGCCGTAATGGATGGAATGGTAAGGGTTCCGCTTCTTTGGGCGAACAACAGATAACTGTAGGTCTTCGTTGCGTAGTCCCCTTCAACCCCCTCTTTGACATCCGGCATCTTTTTGACCCAGAAGTCTTCGAACTTCGGCTCTTCGATGTCGAGTTTGTAGACCGGAACGTTCGGTTTTTGTTTAAAGACCAGATCGAACCGGACCATCTCACCCACCCGGACATGCTCTTTAGAGAGACGGATGTCCAGTACGACCGAGGCACTTTTGTCCTGCGACGGTTTGGCAACCTTGACGGCAATCGGTTTCGTCATTTCTACGCCGCCGTTGACAAGAACCTTGTAACGCGGAATCTCCAGAGAACCTTTTGGCGAGAAGGTGTAACTCTTGGAAACCGTCTTTTGGTAATGACCGTTGATAATGCTGACATTCTGCGAACCCGATGTACTTTCAATCGGGTTCCCTTCTATCTCGGTGATCGTAGGAAATTCAATATCATCACCTGACACGGCGATCGTATAGGTCACACTGTCGCCTTTGTAGAGTACATTTTTATCGACGTTCACTTTGACATCGGCAAAAAGAAAAAGCGGCAGCAGCAGTAGTGCCGTCAGCTTACCAAGCAGTTGTCTCTTCATGAGGTCCTCCTTCTGTTTTAAGTGGGACCATCAGGGTCTTAATACCCCGTTTGTCCAGCATCTTCTCGTATTTTCTCTCCTGCATTGCACTGATCGGGTCTTCTTTTGCCTTATCCTCTTTCATCGCACCCTGCTCCTCTTTCGAACGCTCTTCATCTCTCTTCTCATCCTCTTTTGCCTGCTGTTCTTTCTCTTGTTGCTCTTTTTTCTTCTGATCCTCTTTGGCATCGCCGTTTTTGTCCTGATCCTGCTGCTTGGCGTCATCACCGTTTTGATCTTTATTCTGCTCGTCCTGGTTCTTTTGTTGCTGGTCCTGCTTCTGTTGATCTTTCTGATCTTGCTTATTTTGATCATTTTTCTGTTGATCATCTTTTTCCTGATCTTGCTGCTGATCGTTTTTTTGCTGATTATGCTTTTGCTGCTCTTCTTTCTTCTTTTTCAACAGTTCCAGGTTGTAACGGGTATCTTCGTCCTCACCGAGTTTCAGCGCCTCTTCGTACGCAGCGATCGCTTCGTCGATTTTCTGTGTGTTGGCATAGGCGTTGCCGATGTTGTGAAGGGTCTTTGCCTTAAGCGCACTCTCCTGGACCTGTTCGTACTCTTTCAGCGCTTCGTCATACTTTTTCTCTTTATAGTAGACATCTCCGAGGTTGTAGTGCAGGTCATCGTTTTTATCCTCTATCGACCCGTACAGTGCTTCTGCTTCGGCATATTGCCCCTTTGCATAGGCTTCTTTAGCCTTGTCAAGTGTTCTGAAATCCAGCAGTCCGCCAAACAGCGTTGTCGCCAACAGAACTGAAATAGAGAGTAGTCTAAGCATCTTTTCTCCTTCTCGAAGGAATGGAATAGAGTGCCATAAAGAGCAGTGCCAGGGCTGCCGCTAACGGATAATAAAAGAGCTCTTTGATATCTCTGATCGTTGACTCCTCTTCATTTTTTGCACTGAAACGCTGTTTGATCGCCTGCGCCAAAGCATTAATGTCGTTCGTTTTTAACGAATACTTCATGTAGGCACCGCCGCTTTTAAGTGCCAACTCTTTGATCTTTTCATTGAGACGAACAACGACGATATCACCCTTTTCGTCCGTCATGGCACCGTTTTTGTCGGGAACAACACCCCCTTTGGTTGTCCCGATGTTGTAGACAAAGACCACAATATGGTGCTCTTTGGCGTAGGCGACTTCTTTGTCGAACTCCTCGCTGTCGCCACCGTCGGTAAAGAGGATCAGCGCTTTGTTTTCGCTCTCTTTCAACAGGTCGTTGGTCACTTCCAACGCGTTCATCACCGAGGTACCGCGTAGGGTCACGGAGTCCAGGTTCATGTTGGAGACCAGGTAATCCAGCGTACCAAAATCTTCGGTCAACGGTGAGATCAAAAAGGCGCGGGAGCTGAACCCGATGACCCCGATCTTCGCCTCCTGAAAATCTCCGCTAAACTCCCTGAACTTCTTTTTTGCCAGGGCCAGACGGTTCGGGTAGACATCATTGGCGAACATCGAACGTGAGATGTCAAAAGCCGCCATCACATCGATGGTACTCGACTGCACTTTGATCTCGCCGTTGTCGATATAGGGGCGGGCCAAAGCGACCATCATCAGCGCGGTCGAGAGCAGCAGCAGAGTGTTTCTGACACCCGGAGTGACCATGCTGTCGGAGAGCTGAAGTTTTTTCAAGATCGCTGCGTCAAAATAGTGACTGAGCGTCGCGCCTTTTCTAAAGAGCATCAAAGCAAGCGGCAGCATCAGCAGCAACAGAAGCAAAAACTCGGGCGATTTAAACTGCATAACGTCTCCTTCTGGCAAAGATATAGAGGAACATCACAACGGTCGCCGCACCCAGCGGGTACTGGTAGAAGTAATGTTTTTTAATGTACTTGTTCGCCTTGATCTCACTTTTTTCCAGACGGTCGATCTCATCGTAGATCGCTTTAATGCGCTCCCCGGAACCGGCCTCATAAAACTTTCCGCCCGTCTCTTTGGCGATCTCATTGAGCACGTTCGGGTCAAAATCACCCCTGCCGCCGACACCGATGACATAGACTTTGATGTCATACTTTTTAGCCGTCTTGATCGCCACGTCAAGCGGGATCGTCCCGGCATTGTCCATACCGTCGGTCAACAGAATCGCGATCTTGTGTTTCGATGTGGACTCCTTAAAGAGCTTCGAACTCATAAAGAGTGCCTCATAGAGTGCGGTGCGCTGCTTGCCCGCGATACCGACATCGATCTTCTGCAGAAGTTCGTGGATACTTTTTTTATCGTAGGTCAACGGAATAGCGACATAGGCGAAGTCGGCAAAAATCGTCAGTCCCAGTTTGTCGTGTTCGCGTTTTTTCAAAAAGTCCAGAACGATATCTTTGACGATGCCGAACTTGTTGTACTGCTCCATCGAACCGCTGGCGTCCAGGAGCAGCGATATTTCGTAGCCCTTGTCGTTCTGCACGACGATCTCATCTTGTTTAATAGGACTTGCAAGCGCTGTGACCAAAAGCGCGACCATCAAAAACTTGAGCGTATTGATAAAAAGGCTCTGTCTCTGTGCCACCTTTTTCAGCATCGGCATATTCGGCATGATCAGACGCTGGCGTTTTGCCTTGCAGAAGCGTTCACAGACAAAAAAGAGTGCGACCAGAACAAAGAGCCAAGGATATTCAAATACAATGCTACCCACGTCTGAGCTCCTCAATAAAGTTCTTCATCCGCACTTTGAGCGCGTCATCAAGCTCCCGCACCTCTTTTTTAAACTTGTACACGTCCAGTTCGGCTAACAGTGCTTCGAGCTCTCTGCGTTGGTTCTCCTTAACCGCATATTGCGCCAAATGGGTAAAAGTATAAACGCTCTCTTTTGTCTCAGTGAACTCGAATTTGTCAAGAAACGCCATCGCCACTTTTCGTTGTGTCATCGGTTCTTTCTTTGTCAGATATTTGTGGATGAGAGCAGCCAGTACCAAGAGCACTACCACCGCAAGGCCCATAAGGCCCAAGAGGTAATAAAGTGAGTCGTCCGTAACCTCAACCAACCCTTTTATGTCGCGCAATTCTTCCATGTTCAGTGCCTGAAAAGTGTGGAGAGCTTAATAAAAGGCTCTTCATCGGTATAGATTTTTGTATGTCGAATGCGCTGCTGCTCGAAATGCATCTCTAATTTCCGGTCATG
>JBFEJN010000093.1:0-5512 GCA_041553195.1 Sulfurimonadaceae bacterium | reverse complement strand
TGCCGAAGGGTATTGCACTTTCTTTTTTTCGTTACTTCTTTCTTTGTGCACGCAAAGAATAAAACGCTAAAGCGTAATGCAGGGTGGCACTAAATGCCACATCGTAAAAAAGTAACGTACTAGTGATTTGAAGTAATAAAAACAGTCTATACGTATAAAGTGCCAAACTTTTTCCAACAAACTCAACCTTCCACAAAAGAGAAGAATCAATCCTATTACCAACTACCGATAACAGTAAATTCACCACAAACTGACTGGTATATTATAATATAAAGCTATAAATGATACTCAATCTCATTTATGCTATCAATGCGTGGTCTTTAACCATTTTGCGACAATTTTGATACAAATACTGACCTGATTGTCGGTGGCATTTTTTTTGTCGCAAAAAAGTGTAAGCCCCTTAATCCTGCCGAATTTACGACAAATGACAAAAAATTTGGACCTCTGCATAATCCATTCTTACAAATATGTACGGTTTTACGACAATTGTTACACCATTCCAGCTTTTGTCACTTTTTATTGGGGAAAAAATCGAGAACGGACAATGCATCTATTGCTGCGAAGTACATGGACGGGTCTTTTACTAGGGTCGTTTAAAACAAGGAGAAAAATATGGCAGAACTTCGCCAAATAGCATTTTACGGAAAAGGTGGGATTGGTAAATCAACTACATCTCAAAACACGTTGGCATCTATGGCTCATTACTTTGACAAGAATATTATGATTGTTGGATGTGACCCTAAAGCAGACTCGACTCGTCTTATTCTTCATGAAAAAGCACAAAACACTATTCTTCAGCTAGCAGCTGAAATGGGTACTGTTGAGGATCTTGAACTCGAAGATGCATGTAAGCCGGGTGCGGGGATCTTTGCTCCAGACGCACCAGGTGGTTGGATCAACTGTACTGAGTCTGGTGGACCAGAGCCAGGAGTTGGTTGTGCAGGTCGTGGTGTAATTACAGCGATTAACTTTCTTGAAGAAGAGGGTGCTTACGAAGAAGAAGGTCTTGATTTCGTTTCTTACGACGTTCTTGGTGACGTTGTTTGTGGTGGATTCGCTATGCCGATTCGTGAAGGTAAAGCGCAAGAGATCTACATCGTTATGTCTGGTGAGATGATGGCAATGTACGCTGCTAACAATATCTCTAAGGGTATTTTGAAGTATGCGAACACTGGTGGTGTACGTCTTGCAGGTCTTATCTGTAACGCTCGTATGACTGACTTCGAATACGACCTTGCTTGTGCATTGGCTGAAGATCTTGGAACGCATATGATTCACTTCGTACCACGTAACAACATCGTTCAGCGTGCTGAGATCCGTCGTATGACAGTTGTTGAGTATTCACCAAAGTCTGATCAGGCTCTTGAGTACAAAGAACTTGCTCGCAAGATCATCGCTAATGATTACAAGATCATCCCAACTCCACTAGAGATGGACGACCTTGAAGACCTTATTATGAAATTCGGTCTTGATCTTGAAGCAGATGAAGATAACGTCGGTAAGGCAGAAGGCGAAGCGTAAGTCTCGACTTACCCTTCGGTACTAAAGCACAAAGGTGCTTTTGGCACCTTCGTAATTTAGTGAATAGTTGTTCCTTCAAGGAACCTACATTCTCATAATGAAAAGAAAAAAAAGAAAAAGCAGGAGAATTACAATGTTTATATTAGGTTTCCACTTCCCAAAAGAGTTGGGTAACAAGATCCCAGACGAGTTGGTTATTGAAAAATTAGATGCCGCTGAGCTAGATTTAGACGGTATTAACGAGATCAAGATGACTATGGAAGAGCATGGCATCCAAAAAGAGCTTTCTTATACGAATAAAGACACGTTTATGTTCAAAGCACTGGCACATTATATCAAGACTGCAGAGTCTAAGTATATGATCTATACTAACCGTTACCAGATCGCTGAACTTTCCAAGCGTTTAGACAGTGATGATGAGACTATGGCTCTTTGTAAAAATTTCGACTCAATGGCTCACTTTACAGTAGAAGCTGCATAAGCTTCAACAAAAAGTAAGCGATAAGCGAAGCCTGCGTAGGCAATGCTTATAACTGAAGCACTTGTGCTTTACGAATAACTTCAGTCCCAAGGGACATAAACTAGGTACAGAGCGGTTTAAAGCGATGATCCTCGAAAACACTTGCCCCTTGGGATTAAGTACATAACTCAGTAATTGAGAAAGAATAATTACTATATTAAAGGAGACTATTATGGGTCCAGAATCATTGGAAGCAAAACAGAAAGCGGCCATCGAAGAGGTACTAAAAGCGTACCCTGAGAAAGCGGCTAAGAATCGTGCAAAACACTTAGGTGTCGGTTCACCGGAAGACGAAAGTCAAAAAACATGCGGTAACGTCCGTTCGAATAAGAAAACTGTTCCAGGTGTTATGAGTCAACGTGGTTGTGCTTATGCCGGTTCAAAAGGTGTTGTATGGGGTCCGGTAAAAGATATGGTTCATATCTCTCACGGTCCTATCGGTTGTGGTCAGTACTCACGTGCAGGCCGTCGTAACTACTACATCGGTACAACAGGTGTTGATACTTTTGTAACGATGAACTTCTCTTCGGATTTCCAAGAGAAAGACATCGTTTTCGGTGGGGATAAAAAACTTGACAAGTGTTTACACGAAATCGACGAGCTTTTCCCATTGAACAACGGTATCACTGTTCAATCAGAGTGTCCGATCGGTCTTATCGGTGACGATATTAACGCGGTTGCTAAAATGTATACAAAGAAGACGGGTCAGACGATCGTACCTGTAAACTGTGAAGGTTTCCGTGGTGTTTCTCAATCATTGGGTCACCACATCGCAAACGACACGGTCCGTGACTATGTTTTTGACGGCGATCCGTCAATGCTGGGCGAGCCTGTTGTTCCTACTGAATACGACGTTGCTATTATCGGTGACTACAATATCGGTGGTGATGCATGGTCAAGCCGTATTCTTCTCGAAGAGATGGGTCTTCGCGTTGTTGCACAATGGTCGGGAGATGCGACGCTTAAAGAGATGGCACAAACGACTAAAGTGAAGCTGAACCTTCTTCACTGTTACCGTTCAATGAACTACATCTCACGTCACATGGAGAAAGAGTTCGGGATTCCTTGGGTTGAGTACAACTTCTTTGGACCAAGCCAGACTATTAAGTCACTTCGCAAGATCGCAGCTTTCTTTGACGAAGGTGTTCAGGCGAAATGTGAAGAAGTTATCGCTAAGTACCAGCCAATGGTTGATGCTGTCATTAACAAATACCAGCCGCGTCTTGAAGGCAAGCAGGTTATGTTGTTCGTCGGTGGTCTACGCCCTCGTCACGTTATCGGTGCTTACGAAGACCTAGGTATGGAAGTAATCGGTACAGGTTATGAGTTCGCTCACGATGACGATTACAAACGTACTAAAGATGAGATCTTCCGCTCAACTGTTATCTATGATGACGTTAATGAGTACGAGCTTGAAGCCTTTGTTAAAAAACTTCAGCCGGATCTTGTTGCTTCGGGTATTAAAGAGAAGTATGTCTTCCAGAAAATGGGTCTGCCGTATCGTCAGATGCACTCTTGGGATTACAGTGGTCCGTACCATGGTTATGATGGTTTCGCGATCTTTGCTGCAGACATGGACCTTGCTATCAACTCTCCAGTATGGGGTCATAGTACAGCACCATGGGATAAAGAAGGAGAAGTATAATGCAAGACGTAGATAACATTGTAAACGGTAAGGACCTGTTCCTAAAGCCGGAGTACCAAGAGGTACTTAAAAACAAAAAGCAGTTCGAAGGCGGTATGGGTGCGGTTAACCCTGAGAAAACTGCTGAGATCGCTGAGTGGACAAAAACGTGGGATTACCGCGAGAAAAACCTTGCCCGTGAAGCGATCACTGTCAATCCTGCAAAAGCATGTCAGCCTCTTGGGGCTGTTATGGTTGCACTTGGATTCGAAGATACAATGCCGTATGTACACGGTTCACACGGTTGTGTTGCGTATTTCCGTTCATACTTTACACGTCACTTTAAAGAGCCGACACCATGTGTTTCTGACTCTATGACAGAAGATGCAGCGGTATTCGGTGGTCTTGTCAACATGAAAGACGGTCTTAAAAACTGTGCGGCTGTCTACAAGCCACAGATGATCGCTGTCTCTACAACATGTATGGCAGAAGTTATCGGTGATGACCTTTATGCCTTTGCTACTGCTGCAAAAGAAGAGGATGGCGGTGAGTTCCTACCGGAAGATTACCCTATTACTTATGCGCATACACCGTCATTTACAGGTAGCCACATTACGGGTTACGACAACATGATGCACGGTATCATGTCTCAGCTTACTGAGGGTGTAGAGGTCAATAAAAACGAAAAGATCAACATTATCCCTGGTTTCGAGACGTATATCGGTTCGATCCGTTCGGTTAAATCGATCGTTGAGTCTTTCGGTGCTGAGTATACAATGCTTGGTGACCACTCTGATCAGTGGGACATGCCGGCTGGTGACTACTCTATGTTTGCCGGTGGTACGACTATTGCTGATGCAAAAGATTGTAGAAACTCTAAAGCGACGATCTCGCTTCAGAAGTATGCAACAGTTAAAACGATGAAAATGGTCAACAAAAAGTGGAAACAACAGGGTGTATTCTCTAATCCGGTTGGTCTTAAAGGTACAGATGAGTTCGTTATGAAACTTGCTGAGTTGACTGGTAACGATGTCCCTGAGAAACTTAAAGTTGAGCGTGGCCGTCTTGTCGATGCAATGCAGGATTCTTATCCGTACATGCACGCCAAGAAATTCGCTATCTGGGGTGACCCTGACTTCTTGATCGGAATGGTTTCATTCCTGCTTGAGATGGGCGCTGAGCCGACGCACGTACTTTGTCACAATGCACCACGTGGCTGGGAAGATGAGATGAGAGCATTGCTTGACACCTCTCCTGCTGCTGCTGATTGTCATGTTTGGGCTGGTAAAGACTTGTGGCACATGCGTTCACTTCTCTTTACTGAGCCGGTTGACTTCATGATCGGTAACTCATATGGTAAAGAGCTTATGCGTGACACCGGTGTGCCTTTGATCTATATCGGATTCCCGATCTTTGACCGTCACCACCTTCACCGATACTCTATTTCAGGGTACGATGGTGCACTGAACTTGTTGACTTGGATCACTAATAAGGTTCTTGATCAATTGGATGAAGATACTAAAGGTATCGCGTCAACAGACTACTTCTTCGACTTAATTCGTTAATCGAAGACTAATTTCTTATTCTCCTAGTCGTCCTCTTCGGAGGGCGGCGTCCAATTCCTCTCTCAATCAATCTAATTTATTTTCAAACTTTGTGTGTGTTTTTTTTACTTTGAATGTTTTAACTTTATCGACTTCTCTCATACTTTTTTTCGCCGCAAAAAAAGTAAGCAAAAAAGCTCTCGTGGCGGCTTCGAGCCCGATGGCTATCGGGTACCTTCATTGGAGGGGTCTACGCCGTCGGTACTTCGTACATCGACTTTGTTTCCAACCTTACAAAAG
>JBFEJN010000092.1:0-5585 GCA_041553195.1 Sulfurimonadaceae bacterium | reverse complement strand
CATGGTGCAAGGTGCGAACATACAGGAGCTCATGGGCAAGGCAGCGGCGCAAATTCACAAAAAGACCGACGGTAACGAGAGCAGACTGACCCCGCAGCAGAACCTTGTGTATGAAAGCGATCTTCTCAAACTGGGCGGAAGTTACAGACGTTCGGACTTTCAAAAGGCGACAATGGCCTCTTAGTGTGCTCTCTTTTGGGGCCGCTGTCGGACCACTCCACCATTTACCTAGACCACCATACTGTAGGCAAGCGCCTGGTCTTTACCCCGGTGCTTGGCTTCGTAGAGGGCGATGTCGGCTTTGGAGATCAACAGTTCACAGGCCGATTCTCCTAACTCATTTTGCGCAACACCGATAGAGACACTGATGTTGGACTGGAAACTAAAGCCGATTTCACGCACCGTGTCGCAGATCTTGTTGGCGACCACGATGCCGTCGTGCTCGCTGGAGTGCGGACAGATTATCAGGAACTCTTCGCCGCCCCAGCGGCCGATAAAGTCCCCTTCGCGGATCAGTCCCCGGGCTGTTGAGGCAAAGAGCTGCAGCACCTCATCGCCGCCGTTATGGCCGTAGGTGTCGTTGACATGCTTAAAGTCGTCGAGATCGATAAGCAGAATGGTCAACAGATCATGCTGCTGCTCCTGCAGAGCGATGTGAAAACGCAGTGTCTGTTCACAGAGACGCCGGTTGCCCACTTTGGTCAGAGGGTCTGTCTCACTGGCCATCTTTAACTGTTCATTGCGCAAGGCGAGTTGGCGTTCATGCTCTTTTTTGTCCGTAACGTCCAAAATAGCGCCCACAATGCCGACGATCTCCCCTCTTTCGTCCAGCAGTGCTTTTTTGTAAAAGACCATCTCCACGGTGCGGTGGTTCTTTCGGTTGGGGACACTGTACTCATACACCTGTTGATGCTCCGGGTCTTCGTAGAGCTTCTTGTCATTGGCGTCACAGACGTTCGCAAAACCGCCCGAGGCGATGTCGCGTATTGTTTTGTCGGTGATCTCGTCCGGTGTAAACCCGAACGTCTCACAGAATGCTGCGTTGACCTTTTCGTAGACCCCCTGCGCATTTTTATAAAAGATCGGTATCGGTGCATTTTGCACAATGGCATCGAGCAGGTCATGGTTGGTCTGCGCCTGTTGAAAAAGTGCCTGCAGTGCTTTGGTCTTGCCACGGACCTCTTCTTCGAGCTCTTCAGTCTTGCGCGAGATAATACTGGAGAGCGGCCGCACCAGCAGCAGGTACTCCAGGAGCAACGTCGTCAGCGTTCCGGCCAGGATAAGCTGCTCGCGCTGCTGCAGCACGGTGATCTTGGCATCGCTCTCTGTTTCAAAGAGACTCACGGCGTCATTGAGCAGCGGTAAAAGAGCATTGGAACCACTCAGAATATCCTGAATTTTTCCCTCACTCGGAGCAGCACTGTACTCTTTTAGCAGCATCAGGTACGCCCTGACCTTTGCATCGAGCGCCGGGGGACCGAAGTAGATCTCATGCAATGTCGGCGAAGTGATCTTTTGCGTCAAAAAGCGGTGTTCCTCCTCCATGCCAACGATGAGCCCCTCAAGGTCGGTATGGTGGAGAGGGTTGTTGTCTTTGAGATACTTATAGGCCAGAAGTGCCGTGCGTTGCGACAACATACGCTGCTTGCCGCTGACATTGATGAGGCCGGCATATTTCTGCTCTTCGGCGATCACCCCCTGCATGGTGCTATAGGCGAAAACAGCCCAAAAGGCAAGGATAACGAATACAATGACATAGGCCTGTTTGACACTGAGGTGTGAAACCAATGACATTGTATCTCCTTGAATTTAACAATATTTAATATCTATGCCCTTGCATTGTAGCACAGACATCGGTTTGTGTCTGGAGAAAAGTGGCAAAAAAATAGACACCTTCACCATTTTGTCAGGCGATACGCCGTTTCCGTTGAAAACGGGTGCAGGGAGCGCAAACGGTTTGCGCGCGCTTTTGTCGGAAGAGCAGGTATTTTTGCGTCTGAACGCCGCTACTCCTCTTCCGCCTGCAGGTTCTTTTCAAGCAGCTCCGTGTCGTTGATGATCGTCAGTGTCGTAAAGGGGTCCCCCTCGCTTTTGGAGGCTGACGAATACCCTTCGATACTTCCGCACGCCGGGCATTTCCCCTCGTTCAAGAGTGCCAGCTGATCGACGGTGATCTTTGCATCACACGCCTGGCAATAAAAAAATATCTCCATGCTAAATCCTTTTATAAACACATTGCAAGTTCTATACTACGGTGGCGCAGTCAATGAACAAAATATGCATATAAGCGAGAGTAACGACACAGGGCACCTCAACACCTGCCACGGCAGGGTGTCCGAAACGGAGATAACAAAGATGAAAGCACGGCTTCACTGTAAACACTGTGATAAATACTACGATGTCGCACTGAAAGATGTCCGACTGATGCAAGAGACCAATGGTGCGTTCATGACCTTTACCCATAACACCTACTACTACGATGCGGACGAGAGCTGTTTTTTCAAAACGGTCAGCCAACTCAAACGTGGCATGCAATCGAGTGAGGTCACGGCATGACGGCAAAAACCCTGCATTGGCTGGAAGCGAACGACTACCCCAAAGATGCCCTCGACCACCAGGGAAATTACGGCAATACGGCACTGATGAAGGCCGCAAGAGAAGGCAACGCCGAGATCGTTGCCGAACTGCTCGAGAACGGCGCCAACGTGACCCTTAAAAATGTCGACGGCAACACGGCGCTCTGGCTGGCCTGTTTCGGCGAGAACCCTGAGGTCGTCTCCATGCTTATCGATGCGGGGATCGAGATCGACACGCCGAACGTCAACGGCGTTACCTCACTGATGTATGTCGCTTCGAGCGGGAAAGAGAGCATGGTCAAGATGCTGCTCGACGCCGGTGCCGACGCCACCATCAAGAACCCGGACGACTTTACCGCGCTTGAACTCGCGGTCACGCCGAAGATTCTCAGAATGCTCAGGAGTGCTGCCCTATGACCGTCGATGTAAACGTACGCTTTGTCGATGAGGCCTTCCTGGACGACATTGACGAGATCATCGAAGAGACGATGGTGCAGATCTTCATTCTCCAACCGCGCGATCTTGACGAACTCGAAACCGCAAAAGAGCAGGCAGATGCCTACAACCCTATTTTTTACTGCGCCCCGCTGAGCATCTACGATGAGATCGACAGCAACTGTGTCGGTTTTTATGTCGACAACATCCATGCGCTTGAACCGGTAAAGCCCTCCAAAAAACCTATTTTTGTCGACGAGGCCCAACTCGATGCCGAGATGGTCAATGCCTTGAATGAAGGCTCTTTTCGCGGTGTCATCCTCAATGCCACTGCCGCGCATGACGAGCTCCCGGACTTTTACCTCTCTGTCGGTCCCGGCAATGTCGCAGCGTTCGACCCCGAGGTCCTTGCCAAGATCCCGATGGAGCGGCTGGTGATGCAGAGCAGTTACCCCGACTACGGCTTTGATGAGATCTTTCAGACCTCCAAAGCGATCTCGGACATCATGTTCCGGCCCGACCCGAGTATTATCGCTGCCGCAACGAAAAGTTCGCTGGCACTTTTGGGGTTTAACAAACGCTGACCTGCCGCGTTTGCGTGGCCGCCCGAAAATGCAAAACCGCTCCAAACTGCTGTACTGTCCAATAAAAGGACAGCTCCCCTCTGACGCTCTCTCTAAAATATTGCTACAATCAGAAAATGAGTAATCCAAAAGGAGTTGACGATGCAGACGACTCGCACAAAAGCGCTGCTCTGTGACATCGGAGGTGTTCTGTATGTTGGAGAGACCCCCATCGAAGGGGCGATTGAGGCTATAAAAGTGCTCAAAAAAGAGTATAAGATGCGTTTTTTGACCAACACGACCCAAAAAACCGGGGCACAGGTCGTCACCAAACTGCAGGCGATGGGCTTTGAGATCGATGCCGGCGAGGTCATCACCGCGCTCGATGTCACCAGGATGCTGCTGGAACGCGAACAGTGCGGGGCGATGTTCCTGCTGACGGACGATGCAACCGCCTTCTTCGACGACCTGCCCAAAGATCCCTGCCGTTACGTCGTCGTGGGGGATGCCCAGCACAACTTCAGCTATGAGAATCTCAACAAGGCGTTTCGTCTCTTGATGCAGGGCAGCGAACTGCTTGCCGCAGCCAAAAACCGTTACTTCAAGGACAGTGACAACGAACTGAGTATGGATGCCGGTGGGTTTGTAGCGGCCCTGGAGTACGCAAGTAACACAGAAGCGCGCATACTCGGTAAACCCAGCGAGGATTTCTACCGTCTCGCCTGCGCTGCAATGGAAACAGCACCTGAGGAGACGGCCATGGTAGGTGACGACATCGAGAGCGATATACTCGGTGCGCAGCGTGCAGGCATTAAAGCCGTACTCGTTAAAACAGGAAAGTTCTCACCGAACGATCTGCAACGCGGCATTGACCCCGATCTCACGCTAAACTCCATCGCCGAACTGATGCCTCATCTGTTGTAAACATTGTTGTCGCCAAAACTCCGTTATGGAATCCGGCAACGACAATGCCGCCAAGATCTCTAGTTCCAGATGATCTCTTCGATCAACTCTGCCGAAAGGGCGATGCAGTCTAACTCCAAATTGAACTCCAGGTGTTCGAGGTCGCACTCGTCAAAGTGGTGCAGGAAGTGGTTGAACTTTTCGTCTTCAAATGCAATCATTTCGTTGTCATACATAATAAATCCTTTGTAAGCATTCGAAGTTTTCTCCGACTTGCTGATGTATACCCTCACTTATACATATGCCGTTCCTAAAAAAAGTGGCTGCGCATTGCAATTTCTATACCAATATGGTAAAAAAGCGACAAAATTGTCGTAATATTTGGAATTTGGTGGTTTTTTTGCGTATTTAAGAGTAATTTTCTCTCTTTTAGATTGCATTTTTTTGGGTTTTTGATGGTAGATCTGTTTTGGCAAGTCATTGCGTTTCTTTTTCTGGAGGCTGTTTTTGTTGGGAAAGGGGTTGCATTTTCTTCGTTGAAGCTTTTTTAATTACTTCATATCATTAGTACGTTACTTTTTTACGATGTGGCATTTAGTGCCACCCTGCATTACGCTTTAGCGTTTTATTCTTTGCGTGCACAAAGAAAGAAGTAACCAAAAAAAGAAAGTGCAATACCCTTCGGCCGCTATGGACTCTTAGAAAGTTGACATTCAAAACCTCCATGCATTTTGGCACTACTGCCAAAATTAATGTCCGTAAGTAGCAATGTATTACTTTTAAGACAGCAAAAACTTTCAAGAAAATGTCCCTAAGATCTGTACGACACCAGCACTAACAAGCACCAAACAATCCAAACAGGGATAAAAGCGAAAGCTTTTACGTTAATTGATGCGTTACCGCGTTGCTTTTTATCGTGGCATCTACAGCGTTGAGCGTAAAGAGAGAGTGACCGTTAAGAAAATCACTTTGTTTGAGCGCAGCGAGTTAGGGATTTTTAGGTGAGACCTGTTAAGCAAATGCCAACTACTTGGCTTTTGTAAGGTTGGAAACAAAGTCGATGTACGAAGTACCGACGGCGTAGACCCCTCCAATGAAGGTACCCGAT
>JBFEJN010000091.1:0-5729 GCA_041553195.1 Sulfurimonadaceae bacterium | reverse complement strand
TGCGATTTTATCGGGACCCTTGTCCATGCGGCTCTCCATTTAGAAGTTTTCAAATTGAGGGAAGACAAGCAACAGTAGTCCGGGTGGGAGATGTCTCGTTGTCACCTTTGGCTTTTGATTTGGAACATGAAAGTGCTCAGCGAGTGCAATTGGTCCAAACTTCAGAATTTGTTTTTGACGTTCGGGCTGAGCTTTTAGATCATGCAAATCCAGACCAGGTTTTTGAAAAAATAATTCAGTCAGTATATGAGGTATTTTCAAAAAATGGCGTGCTGGATGTAAAGGTTGTAAAAAGTGATGCCCCGCCTCACCTGACTGCAAGCGGTAAGTTTCTTGAAGTGATCCCCCTTAAGTGACATGTTTCAGTATTTATTGCTGTGTGTGATAAAATCGGATCATGTCTAAACTTCTACGCATCGTAGGAAAATGAGGTACCGATGACAGTTGACCCAACGTCTGTAACTAAAGTCAGACCATCCCAATGGTTCAGTACAAGCATAACCTACATTTCCATACCCGTAATTCTATTGGTTTGCGGATGGGACCTTGGTTGGTGGCAAGCGTGGCTCTTTTTTGTGCTGATCGTCACGGCCGGCATCGGGGGACGCATCTGGGCAGAACAGAGACATCCGGGAATTATGGCTGAACGGTTTAACTATTCCAAGGCGCAAGGTGTAAAACCCTGGGACAAAGTCATTGCCCCATTGATGGCGCTCAGCCTCTCCTTTCCGCTGGTCATCGTCGCAGGCCTCGACCACCGTTTTGCATGGTCTCCCCTCTTCCCGGTCTGGATGAATCTGCTCGGCTTTGCTCTGATCGCATCTGGATACGTCTTCGCCACCTGGGCCCTGATAGAGAACCGCTTCTTTTCCACTTTTGTACGTATCCAGAAAGAGCGTGAGCATGAAGTGTGCAGTAGCGGTCCTTACGCAATAATACGGCATCCGGGCTACGCGGGAAATATGCTTGCCCTTCCAGGTATTGTGCTTGCTTTAGGGTCAGTGTGGACATTGATCCCGGTGGTCATGGCCATCATCATTGCCGTGATAAGAACGGAACTCGAAGACAGAACACTTCAAGAAGAGCTGAGAGGGTACAAAGCATATGCACAAGAGGTGCGATATAGATTGATTCCCGGAATATATTGAGTTGAGACATATAAAGCTGCCCAAACACGCAAAAGGGAGCCATCAAAAACCTGCAGGTGGATTTTTGATTGTGTTGTAATGTTAACTGAGACAAGAGGTACCACGATATGACCGCGATTATACAGCTACTATCACTGATGTTTTTATACAGCCTAATTTGGTTTGTGCCGGTAACGATAAATTATAATCGCAGGAAAGCGGGCCGTTCTGCGTATTGGTCGCTGTTTCTAAGCACATTAGTACTGGAGATCGCAGTTGTTATTGCTGTTTATTATGCTTTAGGCGGAGGGAGTCAAAATATCTTTTTAGCCTATCTACCGCCATTGGTCGCATCGGTATTGGCGGGTCTTTTTTACATTTACCTGGCAAAGTTCCTGGACAAAAAGTACCGCTAGCAAGTCACTGCAGACCTCTCAGAAACCAGCATGCTGCTTTTTCATGCCTCATTTTAAACCGTAACGCTATAAAATAGAACCCTACCAGACAAGATGAGCGGATGCAGACGGACAGACTCTCTGCCTCCTCTAAAGTGTGTTGATCTGAGCAGGAGGAAATCTTATGAACAACATTTCTGCCGCAGCTGCCGACCAGCACCAGATCCCGCTGGAGGAACTCGAGCAGCGTCTGAACACCTCTGCTGCAGGGCTGGACAGTGCTGAAGCGGCCAGACGTCTCTATGAATACGGCAGCAATGAGCTGCATGTGCACAAAGAGACACCCGAAATACTCAAATTTTTCCGTCAGCTCACCAACTTCTTCGCCCTGCTGCTCATCGCCGGTTCCGCACTGGCTTTTTTTGCCGAATACCTTCAACCCGGCGAAGGCAACGTCTACATCGGCGTGGCCCTGCTCGTCGTTGTTCTTCTCAACGCCCTCTTCTCCTATATACAGCAGCATGAATCGGACCGTATTATGGAGAGTTTCCGCAATATGCTGCCGCCAATGATCCTGGTGTTGCGCGACGGAGAGGTAATACGTATCAGAGCCTCGCTGGTAGTACCCGGCGACGTGATCCTGCTCGAAGAGGGTGACCGTATTCCGGCAGACGGCCGCCTCATCGAAGTCAACCAGCTCAAGGTCGACCACTCCTCTTTGACCGGTGAGAGCGAACCGCAGCTGCGTAAACTCGCCTGCACCCATGAGAACCTTCTCGAGAGCCGTAACATGGTCTTCTCCGGCACACTCGTGCAAAGCGGCAACGGCCGGGCACTGGTCTACGGCACCGGCATGAACACACAGATCGGCGAGATCGTCCAGCTGACCAAAGAGACCGCTGTGGTCGAAACGCCGATCCGCAAAGAGCTGCGCTATTTTATCCGCGTTATCTCTACCATTGCCATCATACTCGGGTTTCTCTTTTTCATACTCAGCATACTGCTGGGCAAACCCCTTATCGGCAGCCTTATCTTTGCCATCGGGATCATTGTCGCCAATGTCCCCGAAGGGCTCCTGCCTACGGTGACGCTTGCGCTCACCATGGCCTCCAAACGCATGGCCAAAAAAAATGCCCTCATCCGCAATCTCGAAGCCGTCGAGACACTGGGTTCGACCACCGTCATCTGCACCGACAAGACCGGTACCATAACGCAGAACCGCATGAAAGTCTCCACACTGGTGCTCGGCGAGCGCGAATGGTCGGCGTATCAGAGCGGACTGGCTCAGGCTGATGGGTTTGATGAGGCATGGACAACGATTGTCCTCTGCAACAATGCACGCCTGAACGAGCACGGGTATATGGGCGATCCGACCGAGGGTGCGATGCTGCTGTTTGCACAACAGATGAAACCGCTCGACGGTTTTCCAACCCGGTTTCCGCGTATCCATGAAAGCCCATTCGACTCCGGTACCAAACGCATGATCACCACGCACAGAAGCGAACACGGAGAGCCCAATCTCGCTTACATGAAGGGGGCGCCGGAGATCATATTCAGGAAATGCACCCATACCCTCAACCACGGAACGCTCGTCAAGTTTGATGATGCAGCCCGTCAGCAGGCTTTGGCATTTTACGAAGTGCTGGCCGCACGCGGTGAACGGGTACTGGCCCTGGCCTACAAAACCACCGAGGCGGACGAATCCGATGAGCAGGGATTCATCTATATCGGACTCTTAGGCATGCTCGATCCGCCGCGTCCGGAGATTCCGGATGCCATCGAGAAGTGCCGCAGTGCGGGCATCCGCGTCTTTATGATAACCGGTGACTACCACACAACCGCCGAATCCATCGCCCGTCAGGTCGGACTCTTTACCGGTAATGGGCAGGTGATCGTCAGCGAAACGCTGCTGGAAATGAATGAAGAAGAGCTTTCTAGCCTACTGGAGTGTCAGGAACTGGTCTTTGCCCGTACCACCCCGCTTCAGAAACTGCACATTGTTCAGGCACTGCAGAAAAAAGGCGAGATCGTCACGGTCACAGGTGATGGCGTCAACGATGCACCGGCACTGAAAAATGCCGACATGGGCGTGGCCATGGGCGTGTCGGGGACGGAGGTCGCCAAGGAGGCAGCCGACATGGTACTCATGGATGACAATTTCGCCACCATCGTCAATGCCATCGAAGAGGGACGCACCATCTTTGCCAACATCAAAAAGTTCATCGCCTACATTCTGACGAGTAACATCCCCGAGATCCTCCCCTTTATCGCCTTTGTGGCCATCGGTGCACCGCTGGCGCTCACCGTCGTGCTCATTTTGACCATCGACCTGGGCACCGACCTGCTGCCTGCCCTTGGACTGGGACGCGAACGCCCCGAAAACGATGTCATGCAGCAACCGCCGCGCAAGCGGGATGAGCGGCTGCTTACCTGGCCGCTGCTGGGTATGAGTTACGGTATTGTCGGCATGATCCAGGCAGCCGCAGGCTTCTTCGCCTTCTTTGTCGTGCTCTATCAGGGCGGCTGGACATGGGGCAGTGAACTCTCCGAAACAAGCACCCTTTACAAGACCGCGGTCACCGCATTTTTTGCCGCCGTGGTCATCAACCAGGTCGCGGACGTGTTGATCTGCCGCACGCGAAGACAGAGCATTTTGTCGGCGGGTATCTTTGCCAACAAGCTAATCTGGGCCGGTATCGCCGTCGAGCTTGCGCTGGTCGCGGCGATCTCGCATGTTCCCTTTCTGCAGCCCTTCTTCGGTACCGCACCTATAGGCTGGTTCGAAGTGTCGCTGGCACTCCCTTTTGCGGCAGCAATCCTGCTGGGCGATGAGTTGCGACGGTGGATGATCCGCCGGGAGAACACCTTTGTGCAGCGCTGGTTAAACTGGTAGCCGACAAAAATGTCACAAAGAGCGTTATCCACGGATTGTATGCCTGGACAGAAATGAGAGTTTTAAAAGAGAGAGTGCCCACAGATGAGCGCGATTGGAAGGATTTGTCTTTATAAAAGACCTTCTAAAACAGTCTGTGAAAATCCCAATAATCTGTGGGTAAAAGATGTCGTAAGAGCGCTTCTTCTAGTCGGCTGCCGCCAACGTCGCCTCTTTTTCGACCAGCTTTTTATCGATAATGATCGCAAAAGGTATCTGGATGATGTAGGCGAACATGATCGGCAAAATCATCGAGACGCCGAAGGTCGTAATGGAGAAGGTGGAGATGACCAGTGCGAGGGTGATGTAGCGTGTCACGGTGTGCCAGAATGCCGCCCTCTCCTGCGCGGAGTCCAGGTCAAAGACAAACTTTGCGCTGAGGAGCGCAAGAAGATAAAACCCGACCACGGCGGCCAGGGACACCGGTATCAGCTCCGGCTCAAAGTCATAGACATCGACCAGCAGCTGGGCGTTCTGCAAACCGAAAAGATAGAAGAGGATCAGGAAAATACTGCTGTTGCTGATGTAGCTGCGATACTTGTCGACCAGAGCAACAACCGGTTTTATGTAGATGATCACCCGGCTGGCGACAAAAGGAATAACGATCAGCAAGACGATGACCCCGCGGGCAAAGTTGCTCATGTTGACTTCATCGACATACGAAGCGCCGAAATAATCTGCGGTGACGATGCCGAAAATGTGCAGCATCAATAATGAGAGCGTAACGAACATAATGTTGATAAAGAGCAGTAAAAATCCCAACGAGGTGTCACCACCGGACTTTTTGATCCAGTGCATGACCATGCCGCCGCCGCTGAGGACTGAGAGGAGGAAGAGCCCTGCTGCAATGCCGAAGTTCTCCGTCAGCAAACCGATTCCAAGCGCAAAGATCGGCAGAAGAAGGTAGTTGAGAAGAAGACTTTTGACGACAACGGTCCGATGGTGCCACAGCAGCTGAACGTCTCTCAATTTTACTTTAAAGAGCGCCGGCATGATAAGTGTCAGTCCCGCAAAGAGACAGATCTTTGAAGTAAAGACGAAACCGTCATCATAGTACCCGTAAGCAAACCCGAGTACGGCGCCCAAAATTACAAGAAAAAGTTGCATTATTGTCCTTTTAAAACTGGCACAATAATTGTATAGCAATAATATTAATGGCAGCATTTTAAATTTAGACAAGGCTTTAAATTTTGTTTTCCCTGTCCGATACACCATTTTCTTTAGCAAAAGAAGATATAGTTTGGCTAATAATAATTATTTGAAAATATATGATGT
>JBFEJN010000090.1:0-5827 GCA_041553195.1 Sulfurimonadaceae bacterium | reverse complement strand
CTTCGGCCGCATCGAATGTCGCCGTACCGTTGGCGTAGTTTACGGTTCCGTTGACCTCTCCCTTGTTGTTCGCGAGGGTAAAGGTTGACCCGCTAACCGTCGAAGCGTTCATCTCCTCGCTGAAAACAGCGGAGAGGCGTGTGGTCGAATAAGAGACTTCGTGGCCATTTTGCGGATCGGTCAAAACAACAGACGGCGGCGTGATGTCCGCATCGCCTTCGGTTGTAAAGCTCCACGTATAATCCGCAGCCAGTGCATTGCCTGCGAGGTCGCTGGCCCCCGTCGTCACCTTCGCCACATAGAGAACGTTTTGCTCAAGCGGTGCGGAAGGGGTAAATGCCGCTCCTTGACCTGTTGCTGTCACCGTACCTGCAAGAGTGCTCAGACCGTCACTCAGTCTGAGCGTGACACTGTTTAGGGTGGTGGGGTCCATCGCTTCGTTAAACTCGACGGTAATAATAGAGTTGACTCCAAGACCGTTGCTTCCGTCCGGCGGTGTTACGTCAACTACAGAAGGCGCGAGGCTGTCTGCCGCATCGCCAGTGGTAAAGTTCCAGCTGTGATCTGCATCCAAGACATTGCCGGCAAGGTCTTTCGTGCCGCTTTTGAGGGTAACCGTATAGAGTAGGTTAAAACCCAGAGCGCTTAGAGGGGTAAAGGTGACACTGTTGAGCGAAGCGCTTATGGTGCCGCTTATATTGCCCTCTGAACTGCTGAGAACAACCGAGGCATCAGTAACACTTGTCGTATCGATCGCTTCATTGAAGGTCATGCTCAAGACACTGTTTACAGCGATATCGCTGCTGCTGTTGGCCGGCATCGTCGAAATCACGACAGGCGGACTCTCGTCCCCGTTAATTTTAGTCACTGTGGTGGTGCCGCTGTCACTGCAGCCGACTAAAGTTATAAGACTTCCCACTAACAGAAGACCTTTTATGTTGTGTCCAAGTTTCATCATATACTCCTTATATAATATACTATTATGGCATTTAATATATTGTTTTCTATTAAAATTTGTATAAAAATTAATAAATCATTCTGATTGCTCTGTTTAGAACACTCCTTAACTCTTTTGTGTTATGCTTATTCCTATATTAAACACCAAGGTAAACGCTTGCAAGAGAGTCATACACTGATCCATGCTATTGTCGATGAGATCGAAAAAGTCGTTATCGGCAAACGTGACAAAATAGAGCTGGCGATGGCGGCGTTCTTGTCGGGTGGGCATCTGCTCATCGAAGATATGCCGGGAGTCGGAAAGACGACCCTGGCGAAGGCGTTGGCGCATGTGCTTGGGCTGAAATTCGGACGGGTACAGTTTACCTCCGACCTGCTGCCGGCCGACATCATCGGGGTGAACTACTTCGATGTCAAAAGCGGTGAGTTCCGTTTTAAAAAAGGGCCGATCTTCAGTTCGGTACTGCTGGCCGATGAGATCAACCGTGCGACGCCGAAGACGCAAAGTGCATTGTTGGAGGCGATGGCGGAGCGTCAGGTCAGTGTTGAGAACGAGACCTATGCACTCGAAGAGCCTTTCTTTGTTATCGCTACCAAAAACCCTTACGAGGAGTCGGGCGTCTTTGCCATGCCAAGCTCCCAGCTGGACCGTTTTGTCTGTACAATCTCCCTGGGTTACGCTGACAAGGCGTCGGAACGTGACATCCTGCGACAGGGCAACCTTGTCACGATCAATGATCTCAAGACCTTTGGCAAAGAAGAGGTGATGGACCTTCTGAGTTTAAGCCAGCGTGTCCACGTCAGCGACGCTATTCTGGACCTTGTTCAAAACATCATCGAAGTCACCCGTGAGCATGGACTCTTCGAATACGGGCTCTCTACCAGAGGGGCTTTGGCACTGTTGCAGCTCTCTAAAGCCTATGCCGTTATACGGGGCAGAGATTTTGTGACGCCTAACGACGTTACCGACGTCCTGGAACCCGTAGTAGTCCATCGATTGGAGTCAAGCGCCCGTGATCATTCTGAACCAGCTTCAAAAACGATTCTCGCACTCATTTGCCAAGACTGCTAGAAAGGGCAGTGAGCGGCCGACGAAGTACATCTACCTGCTCATCTTTATTTTTATCGCGCTTTTTATGCAGGCCTACATCCATAACTACAACATCGTCTATCTGGCGCTCTTTTTTACGTTTGCTTTCTCCATAAGCAGCTATGCCTTTGGGCGCAACAACATCCGCGCGTTGGAGGTGGAGATGCTGTCACTTAAACGGGTGTTCGCCAACCGTCCAAGCACCTACACGCTTTCGCTCTCATCGTCGTCGCATCGGGACCTTTATGACATTCACTGCCTGAGTTCCGGTGTGCAGCAGCATTGCAAGATCATCCGCGCGGGGAAACCGGCGGTGTTGACGTTCAGCCACAGTTATGACAAAAGAGGCGAGAAGCGTTTAGAAAGCGTGCAGTGTGAAAGCGGGTTCCCGCTGCCGCATCAGACCTTTTTCAAGGTCTTTGACATCGATGCGGCATTTGTGGTCTATCCGGAACCCAAAGGTGAGAGCATCGATACATTCATCGCTAAAAACAGCGCATTGTACGGTGAGAAAGATGATTTTGAAGGGGTCAAGAGCTATGAGAACAGTGACCGGTTTTCGCAGGTCTATTGGCCCTCTCTGGCCAAGGGCGACACCCTCATGAGCAAGGTCTTTTCGCACACTGCCGAGACGAGGGTGCTTCATTTCGACTTTTTGGCATGCGGCAGGAACGACGAAGAGCGCTTGTCGCAGCTGACGCTCTGGGTGCTGGAGTGCGAACAGCGCTCCTACGCCTTTACCATTGCGATAGGCGATAAAATATTAAACAGTGAAAAGATGGGCATCGATGAGATTCTTACCTTCCTTGGCCGATATTAAGTCGCCGCCAAGCAGTCTGCACCTTGTAGACATTGCACTCTTTTTGTCGATTCTGCCGCATCTTGACCGACTCAAGTTCCCGATGCTTGTCTATCTGCTCGTCGTGACGGTCATGCTGGTGGTGAAACGAGATGTCTCCAAACCATGGCAGTATGGGTTGATGTTTTTCGGACTGCTTTCTGTCATAAGCTCGTTCTATACCGATTTTAATTTTTCATCTTTCAGCAAGTTCGCCCTCTACCTCTCGTTTCTCAACGCGCTGCTTATCTACGCCGTTACCCTGCAGCGTCTCAAAGGGGAGGTCAACTTTTATCTGGCGTTCTCTCCCGCTATGTTGCTGATGCTGTCGTTCTTTCTGCACAACTCGGTCGTCATGCTCTTTTATATGGTCTTTACCCTCTTTGTCTTTTTGCTGCTCTTTATGTGGCATAAGATGAACAGTTCGCTTTACGATGTCCTCAAGATGTCGCTTGCGGTCTTTGCTTTTTCACTGCCGATCGTCGCACTTTTGTTCCTGGTCTTTCCGCGTATCAGTTTTGAGAAAGCCGACTACGGGTTTCAGGATGAACGCATTCATCGCAGCGGGCACAATGGCAATATGTCGCTGGGCAGCGACGCCCTCTTGGTACCCTCCCAGCAGGTCATCATGGAACTCTATTTTGAGAAGGAGCTGCCCAAAGGCAGGGACCTTTATTTTCGGGGTACGACGCTGTATGTCGATGCGAATGACTCGTTCAGACAGTTGGGTGACAGCTATAAAAGACCTTTGACACCGAACAATGCAGCGACGCATCGCAGCGACAGTGTATGGTACTCGGTGACACTCTATCCGCATGATGAGAAATGGTTGTACAGCCTTGACATACCGGTTGCTGCTCCTGAAAAAAGCAGACTCTTTGACGACTATACGCTTTTTAGTGAGAAAAAGATCGAAAAGATCTATCGCTACACATTACACTCGGATCTTAGCTATAAGATGGATGCTCCTATACGAAAAGAGATCAGAGCCGCTTCGCTTGCCGTCGATGTCCGTCGGGACCCGCAGAGTGCCGAGATCGCAAAGAGCCTGATGGCAAAACGGGATGTCGACACCTTGAAAAACCTGACGGACTATTTTCAATCTTTAGACCTGGAGTACACGCTGAAACCGGACCCTTTGGAGAAATCGAGACCCATAGACTCCTTTTTGCAGGGAACACATAAGGGGTACTGTGTCCATTTCGCAGCAGCATTCACCTATATGGCAAGGGTTGCCAAGCTGCCGGCACGGGTCGTTACGGGGTTTATGGTCAACACCGATGATGCCCTGGACAAATATCTTGTGGTGCGGGAATACACGGCGCATGCCTGGGTCGAGGTCTATCTTGAAGAGCAGGGGTGGAGTAGAGTAGAGACCACCAGTTTTGCCAAACGTTTCACCGCCAATGCGCTGCAAAACCTCGACACGACGCAACTGAGTCAAACAGAGAAGTTTTTACGCTACACAAACCTGCGTTTTATGTACGCCAAGTATGTCATCGAGAGATGGATACTGGAGTACAGCCGTGTTAAACAGATGGAGGTGCTTAACAAACTCTTGAACAACACGATGTACCTTGTAAAGTTTATGTTTTCAGCGCTGCTCTTTCTCGCACTCTCACTGCTTCTGGCGCTGTTTGTCAGTGCGCAACGATGCGATGACCGCGTGTTATGTCTCCTGACACCGCTTTTTAAACGGGTTAGAAAAGAGGGGTTTGAAAAGCAGAGCAATGAGAGTATGCATGATTTTTTGATGCGTTTGAAAGTGGCGTACGACAGCACCGTCATTGATGAGATCGACCGCCTCTACCATACTTTGAAATATGCAGAATCAAACGACAAAGATAATACGCAAAAATTAAAAAAACAGATACAACTGTTACGGAATATGCGACTATAAGCAGCGCAAGGCGCAGACAGATAACTTGTTGCCTTATCTAAGTAGGCTTACTGTAAAATACAGGATTAATTTAACGGAGTTAAGACGTATGGAAATTATGAATGTTATCGACGCTATTAAAGGGCGTGCATCAAAGCGCAGATTTTTAAATAAATTAGTCCCGAAAGAGACAATTGAGAAGATTTTAGACGCAGCAGCGATGACGCCGAGTGGTGCTAACATGCAGCCATGGATCGTTTATGCGGTCAGTAACACTGAAATGTTGACCAATATCGGCGATGCGATCATCGCACACATCGAAGCGGGCGGTGATGTTGACCAACACGTGCAGTATTATCCTCTAAACTGGATCAACCCGTACAAAAAGCGACGTATCGTAACGGGAGCAGGGTTGTACAAACTGATGGAAGTCGATCGTCATGATGATGCGACACGCCAACAGATGTGGTTTGACAACTACCGTTGGTTCGGTGCGCAAAATGTCTTTTTTGTCTATGTCGAGAAAGAGCTTATCGAAGGAGCTCAAGGGCCGCTTATAGACTGTGGCGCGTACATGCAAAGCCTGATGCTTGCGGCTGAAGGTTACGGACTCGCCTCTGTTCCTCAGGGCTCGACGACGGAGTATGGGAAGATCATCTCTAAAGTTATGGGTGTCCCGGACAATTTGGCACTACTTTACAGTGTTGTTGTCGGGTACGAAGATAAAGAAGCTAAGATCAATACGTATCAGCCTAGTCGTGTTGCGATGAAAGATACTGTAACCTTCATCGACTAAACCTTCTTTTTTATTCCGGAGTCGATCCGGAATCTTCAAACTTTTTCATTTTTCAAGTTTTTCTATTTTATCTTTTGTTGTGCCTTGTGTGATTAAACTTTATCGACTTCTCTTTCTTTTTTTACGCCGCAAAAAAAGTACGCAAAAAAGCTCTCGTGGCGGCTGCGCGGTCGGTGGCTACCGACTGCTTTCCTTCCAGTCGTTCTTTCGCTAAAAACGACAAAACTCGCTACGCTCAGACAATGCCGTTTTCTCTACGCTCTTTCT
>JBFEJN010000089.1:0-5950 GCA_041553195.1 Sulfurimonadaceae bacterium | reverse complement strand
GCCGAAACACTTGCAACCACCAATGGTCTGGAATGCGATGTTCTGGACGAAAAAGCTCTGGAATTCGAAAACATGAACGCCATGATCGCAGTCGGCCGTGCGTCGGTCCATAAACCGCGCCTGATCCACCTTGCATACAAACCCGACAACGCGGTTAAAACGGTCTCGCTGGTCGGTAAAGGTCTTACCTATGACAGCGGGGGGTTGAGTCTTAAACCGGCAACTTCAATGGTCACCATGAAAATGGACAAGGCCGGTGCCTGTGCGGTACTCGGTATGATAAAAGCGGTGAGTGAGCTCAAACTGCCTGTCGAAGTACACGGTTTTATCGGTGCTGCCGAAAACATGATAGACGGTACGGCTTATAAACCTGACGATGTTCTGACCGCACGCAACGGCAAGACCATCGAAGTGCGAAATACCGATGCCGAAGGCCGTCTGGTCTTGGCAGACGTGTTGTCGTATGCACAGGACACGGTCAACGCTGACTATCTTTTTGATTATGCTACGTTGACCGGCGCGTGTGTGGTTGCTTTAGGACCATACACTACAGGTATGATGGGGCACTCAAACCATCTCAAGCACAAGATCCTGAAAACAACTTCCCACTCTGGCGAACTGCTTGCCTCACTGCCGTTTAACGATCATCTTAAAAAGAAGATCAAAAGCGATATCGCAGATGTCTGCAATATTTCGTCCATTCCTTACGGTGGCGCAATTACTGCGGGGCTCTTCCTCGATCACTTTATCACCGAAGAGATGAAACAGAAGTGGATGCACTTTGATATTGCCGGTCCGGCCTATACCGAATCAGCCTGGGACGTCTACAATCATGGCGGAACCGGTGCCGGTGTCCGTATGACGGTCAAATTTCTGGAATCTTTGTCCGAAGAAAAAGAGTCATAACAACAGCATACAAGGCAATGTTTACGCGCCCACCAGCGTAGACACTGTGCCAGAGCGTTGCTACTGTTTCCACAAAGACCCCATTTTCCCTCTACTCTTCGCTACAACCTAACGCTTAATCTGTATTTATTTTGATGGAAAGATCGTGTTCGAAGAGAGCTTTTGAAATTTTGCCTTGCGTCGGTAAAACCAGTATGAAAGTGCAAATGAGAAGAGACCAAAAACCCCCATTGCAAGCGGACCGAAATAATTAAAGCCATCATCGATCATGGCGCGTGTCGGGTTTGACGGGTCATAGAGAACAGTGACGGTGTCGCCGATATTCCATGAGGGGTGCGTGCTTCTTGTTGAACCTTCAAAACGCACTGGAGCTTGCTTGTATGGTCTGAATACTATGATTGGCGCATAGGTAATATTATCACTGCCATTGGAGCGTTTCTGTGACACAATGCTCCCTGTTGTCGTTACTGAGACGTCGATGAGAGATTTTATATTGCTATACCAAAAAAGTGAAAAACAAAATGTGACTATACCGATTCCCAACATCCATCGATCAGCATATTTACTCGCTGCTTCGTCATGCGTAGCATTTTCCATCACAACTTTACCCATATCGACGGTGGAAACGACACCTTCTTTGTTAGGTATGTAATTGGTCGTCTCTGCTGTGTTCGTGCGGTAATGGCTATTGATATAGAGCAGCAGATAAACGAACAGCGGTGTCAATACAAGTGCTGCTCCCAACGCGATGACGTTGGCCGTCTTCAAAATGTAGATAATGACAAAAAAAGCACCGAACAATGCAATGACCCAGGCCAGGAAAACACGCGCAGAGGTCTTTAGCCGTGCATTGGCATGGTCGTCACCGACGATCAGTACCTCGACGTCTTCTCCGATGCTATGGCTCCTGGTATTGGAACCGATATCGGCTCTAAAAACATAGACCTGAGAGCCGTCGCGATACTGCACTACTGGATAGTACATGGTATCCTTTCGACGCGCCTCGGTCTCAAACCCGAATATTTTGCCTTTCACAACACGCGCCGTTTTGCGAAACTGATAAGCATCGACAAGGAGATAAAGACCCAAGCTGACGAATAGAAGACCTACAAGATAAAACAGTACCATAACAACTCCAAAAACAGTGCGTAAGTGTAACATAGCGAATAGTAAGATATATAATAAGATGTTATACCCTGTCAGGCCATAAAATTGACTGCGATTTATTTACTGTGTTCTTGATTAGCGCGTTCAAGACGGAAAAGTTAACGATAGGTGGCGAAATCTCTCATTTGAAGCTTCATAGAGTATAATTCCAAATACTAAAAAAACTTACATGTTACAAGGAAGCACTATGGGTTTAGCCATCGGTCTTGTCGGACTGCCGAATGTCGGAAAATCAACTACTTTTAATGCGCTAACGAAAGCACAAAATGCTGAAGCAGCCAACTACCCGTTCTGTACGATCGAGCCAAACAAAGCAATCGTACCTGTACCTGACAAGCGTCTTGACGAACTTGCAAAGATCGTGAATCCCGAGCGTATCCAGCACTCGACACTTGACTTCGTAGACATCGCAGGTCTTGTCAAAGGTGCAAGTAAGGGTGAAGGACTTGGTAACAAATTCCTCTCAAACATTCGTGAGACAGAAGTTATCTTGCAGATCGTCCGTTGTTTCGAAGACGAGAACATCGTTCACACGGAAGGCTCGATCGACCCTATCCGTGACATCGAAATCATTGAGACCGAGCTTATCCTTGCCGATGTCGAAGCCCTCAACAACCGTATGGAACGTCTTAAAAAACAGGCCAGAGTGGACAAAAGTGCCCAGGCCCTGATGGAATCTGCCGAGCAGTTGGCAGAATTTCTGGCAGACGGTAACCTGGCACGTAATTTTCCGGATTTTAAAAGCGACAACTTTGTCCAGCTTAACCAGGAACTTCGCCTCTTGACAGCAAAAGAGATCATGTACGGTGCCAATGTCGACGAAGAGGGACTAAGTGAAGACAACGATTTCGTCAAGGCGGTCAAAGCACATGCTGAAGCTAATAACTGTGAAGTTGTCAAGCTCTGTGCCAAGTTCGAAGAAGAACTTATCGGGATGGATGACGAAGAAGCAGCTGCATTTTTAGATGAAATGGGTATCGAAGAGTCGGGTCTTGCCCAGATCATTCACAAAGGGTTTGACAAACTGGGTCTGATGAGCTATTTCACGGCAGGTGTCAAAGAGGTCCGTGCCTGGACGATCCGTAAAAACACGACCGCACCGAAAGCGGCAGCTGTCATTCATAATGACTTTGAAAAAGGGTTTATCCGTGCCGAAGTCATCGCCTACGAAGACTACATCGCCTGCGGCGGCGAAACCAAGGCTAAAGAAGCCGGCAAGATGCGTCTTGAAGGTAAAGAGTACATCGTCCAAGACGGCGATATCATGCACTTCCGTTTTAACGTCTAAACCTGCTCTATTTGCTGCGTGCTCCAACGCGGCTTTCTATCCATCAAACAATCAGCTGACACTGCTTTACAAAGAGCTCTTTACTATTGCTGCTTAATGACGTATCCTGCTTTCTGTAAAAGAGCGATAATCCCCTTGTCGCCAACAACATGCCCTGCACCGACAACGACGAAATAGACCTTATTCGTTGTCAAATAAGATTCAATCGTGGCGGCCATTTTATAGTTGCGTTGGGTAATGAGCAGGTCATAGATCTGAGTCAGTCTAGGGTCAACGACGAGGGACGAGTCTACGACGGTTGCCAGCGTTACAGCATCACCCTCTTTCCAGCTTGTAAACATCTTTTCGAGCAACGGTTCCATCTCATGCATGGACTCAAGCGTGTATTGCAGCATGAGGTCCTGAAAGGTACTATCGTTTTTACTGAGCAGGGACATCTGCTCTTGGGCAGTCTCAATCTCTAAAACTCTTTTTTTGTCGTGTTTGGCGCGTTGTAAAAAATGGTTGTCTATACCCAGCTCGGGTGAATACCCAAGCCGCAGCATCTCCATAACACTGAGTTGCAGCATCACCATCCAGGGACGCATCTGCTCCATGACGTCTAAAGAGAGACCGGTCTGTTGCACATAGGCTTCGAGCATTTTATAGGTCTTGGGAGTCAGTTCACTTTTAAGGCTCTTGCCTGCCGAATACAGTCCCTCTTTCATCATCACATCTTGAATGATCTGCAACGAGTGGGGACTGCCCGGGTCAAGTTCAACGACCAGTGCATCACTTGCGGCATAGGCTTCCTCGATAGCTTTGTCTAAGGGATAAAGTTCAGGCTTTGCAAGGTGAATAGAGCCAAGCACGTAGACCGTGCTACTTTTGGATGTGACTTTGTAGAGTATGCTTTTAGCATCGAGAAGGTCGCTGAAAAGCAGCAAAAAGAGAAGTGAAAGTGAGAGTCTGGAGAGCATCCGTTACCTTTGCGCTTGAGTTGCGTATAGTGTAACTTAAGTCGTATTAACTGGCAAAGTCCCGTTTAAAGACCTGCTTTTTAACAACGATCTCCTTCTGTTTCTCTTTACGTCGCGTATCTTTCTCGACAAAGATCTTCTTACGCGTCACCGGATCCATTTCGGTGTAGTACATGACGGCTGAATAGGTTCCCGGTGTCGGTGTAAAGACCTGCGCCTGTTCGGGCGTCATCTTGAGCTCGTCACGCGTAAAACGCTGCAGTTCGTACATGTCTTTCTCTTCGCAGCCCGGATGTGCTGCAATAAGGTAATAGGTCAGGAACTGGTTCTTGCCCTCTTCCCTGTTTAGCTTGTCATAGAGCTTTTTAAAATCAATTAACGTCTGTTTCCCAGGTTTGCCCATAAGGTCCAGGACATGCTGTTCCGTGTGTTCCGGTGCGACTTTCATCTGTCCGGAGATATGGTGTCTGACCATCTCTTTGAGGTAGTCATAACCGTACGTTTTGTCTTCATTGATAAGGTCGTACCGGATCCCCGAAGCAACAAAGGCCTTTTTGATGCCCGGAAGTTCACGTACCTGCTGCATCATGTTGATGACACGGCTGTGGTCGACGCGCATGCTTGAGCAGAGGTGTCTGGAATCAACACAGCGTTGATGATCACAGGTACCGAGTTTGAGCTTCTTTTTACACTCATAGCCATACATGTTGGCCGTCGGGCCGCCGAGGTCTGAGATAATGCCTTTAAAGTCTTTGTAGGTCGTAAACTCTTTCGCCTCTTTGACGATCGACGCTTCGGAGCGGGTACGGATAGTGCGGCCCTGATGCACGCCGATGGCACAGAAGTTACACTCACCCCAACACCCTTGATGCGTCATAATCGAGAACTTGATGGTCTCAAGACACTTGACCTTGCCATCAGGCTGATGATACGGGTGCAGCTCGCGCGTAAACGGAAGGTTCGCGACCTCGTCCATCTCCTCTTCGTTCAGGTAGTCACACGGCGGGTTTTGGATGCTGTAGCGCGTATCGACCGGCTGGCAAAGACCTGTTGCCGCAATAGGGTCGTTGTTATCATAAAAAAGGTCAAAGAGGTCGATGAACTTCTCTTTGTCGTCGACGCACTCGGCATGCGAAGGAAGCTGATGAAACTCATTCTTGGGCTCTTTTGCGATATAACAGATACCGCGGATATTGCGGTAGTCTTCGCCCGCATCGAGTGCGGTGACAAGTTCGCGCAGCGCGACCTCTCCCATGCCGTAAACGAGAATATCGGCCTTGGCATCGAACAAAATAGGCTTTTTTAATTTATTGATCCAGTAGTCATAATGTGTGACACGGCGAAGACTCGCCTCGATACCGCCGAGGACGATGGGAACGGTGTTCTTATAGTAACGGCGAATCAGGTTGGTGTAGACCAATACAGCACGGTCCGGACGCTTGTTGTTCTTGCCGCCGGGCGTGTAGTCGTCAGAGTTTCTAAATTTTTTGGTGGCCGTATAGTTGGAGACCATCGAGTCGATGCTGCCGCCGCTGACACCCCAAAAGAGACGCGGTTCACCCAAGCGGCCGATATCGTCGCCATTGTCAATATCCGGCTGACCGATGATGCCGACTTTGTACCCCATCTT
>JBFEJN010000088.1:0-6009 GCA_041553195.1 Sulfurimonadaceae bacterium | reverse complement strand
GATGATCGCCATCACGCAAGCCGCCGAGTCGATCGGTGGGTGGCGTTTGGAAGGTTGCACAATGTACGTCACGTTGGAACCTTGTCTAATGTGCAGCGGTGCGATCGTGCTTATCTCGAACCGTTTATAAAGCTTGAGCGCCTGCAGAACATACTGTTTAAACGGGCGCATAATATGGTAGTAATAGTATTTGAACGCGTAACTGAAGTCGCCGACCTTGTCGTCAAAGAGGCGTTCATCGTAGTAGTGGCTTCCAAAGACATCCCCGCTGAAAAGGATCTTCTCCTCATGCAGGTACGAACTCATCGTGTCGGGCCAATGCAGGAACGGGGTGCTTAAGAACTCGATGGTCTTGTCGCCCAGAGAGACGCTTTTGCCCGTGTTGGCCACCTCAAATGGAATATCCTTTTTGATCAGCCCTTTGAGCATCATCACCGCCCGTCCGGAGATGATCAGTTTCGCCTGCGGTGCCCGTTCCATCAACTCCACCAGCGCACCCGAGTGGTCCGGTTCAAGGTGGTGCAGTACGATGTACTTGATCTCCGCATAGTCACAGAGCAGCTCGAGACGTTTGAAAAAGTCCTCCGAAAACTCTTTTTTAACCGTGTCCATGACGGCGACACCTTCGCTGCCGCGTACCAGGTAGGCGTTGTACGAACTGCCGTTGGCCGTTTTCATAATAATGTCGAAGGTACGGATCCTCGGGTCGAACGCCCCGATAAAATGCACGCTCGGTGCGATCTCGGTGATAGCACCTATCTTCATAGGCTGTACGAGATCTCGATCTCGCCCTCTTCGCAGCGTATCTCACACTGGCACATCAGACGCAGCTGAGCGACATTACCGCCAAGCATCTTCAGCACCTGCAACTCTTTCTCGCTTTTGGTGTTCAGCATCGTCATGCCCGATGTCACATGGGCGATACAGGTCCCGCAGTCACCGACCCGGCAACCGAATTCCATCGCCGCACCGGACTTCAGCGCGACCTGTCGCAAGCTTGTCCCTATTGGTGCTTTCACTTTAATGTTGTCATCTTTTAAAAATACTGTCACCATAATATATCCTCGTTATGCCTCTGAAAATGCAATTTATGTTCCAGCAGCGTAGAGGACGGCAATGCCGACGGCAGGGGAATTGAGAAAGGCAAGCGCCCTTTCACCTCAGTTTTGACGGTACATCAGGTAGAGATAGTCATGGATATCGCTGAGAAAGAAGCGGCGGTTGTCCCGCTCTTCGAAGTGACCGACCCAGCCGGCGTCGCCTTCCATCACCTTTCGGCTGGGGCGAACAAACTCGTTGTAGGGCAGCTGGGGTTTGAGCGAGCCGCAATTGTTGATGGCATCGACAACCGCCTCGAACAGCATGTCGAGCGACTCGACATCTTCTGTGAGGTAGAGGTTCCCGTCTTTCTGGTAAAAACGGTAGATATTGAATATCTTTTCGGCTTCGCTGTTTTCTATTTTCTTCATTTTAACGTCCATTTTAACGGCTCCTTATTCTCTCTACACCCAGGGCACCCACGTAGATAACGGGGTCCTGCGTCTCTAAAAATTGCTGCAACTTTCGGTCATAAAAGGCACCGATCCCGGTAAACCCGAGCTGTTCGGCCGCCGTTTCAAGATAAAGCGACTGGGCAAAAACTCCCGCGCACATCAATTCACCGGGACCGAAATTCTCGGCTGTCATCACCACGATCATCGCCGCATCTTTGACAAAACGCTGATCGACCAGTAAGGCTGCCGAGGTCTCGGCAAAATCGCCTGCTTTACGCAGCCTTCCCTCACTGTAAACACCCTGCTCGACACCGTCGCTCTGCAAAACGATCACAAAACTGCGCAGTGGTGCGGGCGCATTCGTCACCCTGTGCATAAAGTATTCAAATTGACTCCCGGCCATCGGCTGGGGTTCGAAATGGCGGGCAGAGTGCCTCGTGCCGATCGCAGTCTCATCGACTTTGCGGAGGTCCGGTTTGCAGCTGCTGTAAAATGTCTTCTGCGCGGCGATCTGCGCCGGCAGCGCCCCTCGGTTCTCACAATAATCCGTCGGGGCCACCTGCATCAAAGCGCTTTTAAGCGGTTCGACCGGCCTCTCGCTCTCCTCGCCGACAGCAAGTACGGCGCAGGTGAACTCTTCAGTGCCGAAACCCATGCTGCGGTTGAGAGCATCTACATCGAAGTCCGACAATATTGTCGCATTCTGTCCCTCGAGTGCTGCCGCCGCACAAACAGCGCCCACCTGGTGGCCAGCATCCATGTAGCAGTAGCGAAATGCTCTGTCGCCATACTTCCACTCGGAACGAAACGGCACACAACTCACCAGGTAAAGCATGCCGTTAAAGCGGTTTTGCAACCCCAAAGCGGCTTCCAACCCGTCGCGTTCGATCTCACGGATCAGCACGAGGGCCTCCTGCTGGGCATCAACATGATAGATGCCGCTCAACACCCCTTTGATACCGCGGATCTGCACATAGAGTTCGATCGGATGCAGATTCCCGGCAGCCGGCGTGTTGAGCTGGTAGTAGGGCTTGCCGCCGACAATAGAGCGGCGGGAGATAAAACGCGACAGCTCTGCCTGCTTTAAGGCGCTGTCGCTGCCGAAGGGATAACGGTAAAGAAATTCCGGATAGTGTTTAAAAAGTGCAGGCTGTGATGCCCAGTCGATGTAGCCGCTTGAGCGGGCCACGCGCATCGGTGTCAGCGAAGTGTCACCGTAAAGATCAGCCATGGCGAAGCTGTTTAAAGATCGTCCGGTTCACAGCGAAATCGATAGCGCGAAGGCCATCCATGTTTTCAAGTTTACTGTCGGCACCCTTCTTCAAGAGTGCTTCGACGCTGCTCGATTTTGACGCTGAAACAGCATACATCAGTGCGGTCTCGCCATTTTCATTGATGTCGTCGATGTCGGCACCCGCTTCGATCAGCATTGTGATGGTTTTAGGATTGTTGGCATAACAGGCATTAAAAAGAACACCGTTGTTATCGCTGTTGACGGCATAAAGGTCTGCCCCCGATTCGATCAACATCTTGACCATGTAGACATCATTTTCAAGTGCTGCCTGCAGCAGCGGGGTGTTACCGTTATAGCCTCTGGATTCCAGATTGTTAATGTTAAACCCGTGGTCTTTGAACCACTGCATATAATAATCGATCATCTAAACTTCCTTTATGTAATCAGCAGACTGTCAGCTGCTAAACGCTCATCCACTCTTCGTGCGTGTGGCCCGATTTCTTCTCATTGATCAAGGCAGTGACCTTTTCGATACAGGTCTCGTAATCCACCTCATCGACGATCTCCGGCACCAACTCTTTATAGACCACGATACCCTCACGGTCGATAACATAGACCGCACGGGCCAAACGGTCTTTGAGTTTGCCCTCCGAGATGAGCAACCCGTACTTTTTCGCAAAGTTGCGGTCAACGTCCACTACCAGCTCGGCGCCGTCGATCCCCTCTTTTTCCGCATATTCTCTTACAAACTCGATGTCATCGGTTGTGACCATGACCGTTGTCAGCTTTTTAAGCTCTTTGACCATATCATTGAACTTTTTTGCACCCAGTGAACACACTTCGGTCTTCAATGAAGGAATAGCGATTAAAAGTTGTGTCGTCGGAGCGATCATTCCGATGACGTTTTTCGTACCGTCCAATTTGGTAATGCGGGCTGCCGGAGCTTCGCCTCCAACCTTGATCTCTTTACCGAGAAGGGGTGTCGGTGTACCGTGAACTGTTATCTGCATAGTTGCCTCTTTAATAATAGATTTACCCTGTCACATGCATATTTCATACCAAGGATATACACAGGACTGCCCATTATTTATACAAATAATTGCACAAGCTTATAGTATAATACGTCCATCATGAAAAATAAAATCCATATTCCAGACAACATCGAATGCCAAACATGTGCCCTGACCTTTGCCTATAAAGAGATCGAGCTGCTCTACGAGATCGCGGTCATGCTGACAGGTGCGGTGGATGTCGAAGAGACCATCGAGAAAGGGATGCGGCTGCTTAAGCGCCACAACTACCTTGAACGCTGTGCCCTCTTTACCTTAAACGACGATCAAACTGTTTTAGAACTGTACGCCTCCATTGACCTGACACCGCAGCAGCGCATGATGGCAAAATACAAGCTCGGCGAAGGTGCCACCGGTCTCGCAGCCAAAAGTGCCGAACCTGTTGTTATCGAGAACATCCATAACAACATCGACTATCTCAACAAGATGGGAAGCATCTCTGCCGCGTCCGTCTCCTACGTCGCTGTTCCGCTGATCCAGGACGAAGGGGTCATCGGGGTCATCTCCGCCAACATCGGCAAGGACCCCCAGCTCGACTTCGACGATATCGTCCGTATGTTGACCATCGTCGGTTCGCTCTTCGCCGGCAGTATGGCCGCCCAACGCCGTTTTGCCAAAGAGAAAGAGAACCTCTCCGACCTCAAGGCCTACTATAAGGACGAAATGCTCAGCGATCATAAATTCGAGAACCTCATCGGTAAAAGCACCAAGATGCAGCAGATCTTCAGCATGCTTGAAACGGTAGCACCGAGCGATGCGACCATTCTTGTCCGCGGTGAGACCGGTACCGGTAAAGAGCTTATTGCCACGGCCGTGCACAACCTCAGCCAGCGCAAAAACGGCCCCTACATCAAGCTCAACTGTGCCGCCATCAGCGAGACCCTGCTTGAGAGTGAGCTTTTCGGTCACGAAAAGGGCGCCTTTACCGATGCAAGAGACACCCGAAAAGGACGTTTTGAGCTCGCAGACGGCGGCACCCTCTTTTTGGATGAGATCGGCGACATCACCCCTGCACTGCAGGTCAAGCTCCTGCGTATTCTCCAGGAGCAGGAGTTTGAACGTGTCGGCGGGACCAAGACGATCAAGACCAATGTCCGCCTTGTCGCTGCCACCAACCGTAACCTTGAAGAGATGGTCAAAAACGGGGAGTTCCGTGAGGACCTCTTTTACCGCCTCAATGTCATTCCGGTCTACCTGCCGCCGCTTCGCGAACGTTATGAAGATGTCAAACTCATTATCGAGCACTACCTGCGCAAGTTCTCCAAAGAGCACCGCAAGCAGATGAGCTTTTCGAAACAGGCGATGGAGCTGCTGCTCAACTACCCGTGGCCGGGGAATATCCGTGAACTCCAGAACACGATGGAGCGTATTGTACTGATCTGTCCCGAGGGAGAGGTCCTGCCTGAGATGCTCAACCATGTTCTGCCGTTCAACTACCAGAAGATGTCGATGCCGGCTATCGAGGCTGAAGCAGTACCGACACCGCAGCCTGCGCCGACAGTACCGGCACACCAGCCGCAGGAGACCCCCCAGCCGATGCTGACCAAATCGAGCCTCAAAGAGATGGAGAAAGAGTCCATTATCCAGGCTTTGATCGACAGCCGGGGTATTCAGACCAAGGCGGCCGAGCAGCTTGGTATGACGGCCCGTCAGATCGGCTACAAGATCAAAAAGTACGGTATCGATCTTTAAATACTCTGGAATGTATTTTGCATTATGTTGTGCAAAATACGAGGAGTTACTATGTCAATGTTTTATTATGACATGCCGGTCATCAAAGCGGTCTCTGCTTTTGAAGGTAATACCACCGGTTCGGCGTTAGCGTTTTACGACAGACCCTGCGCACTTTTCTACGGCCTCTAGAATTTTCTAGGCCTCTCTTTCACTTCTTCATAATCGTTAGCTTTTTTGTCGTTTTAGCTTTTTACTACTTCATCAATTTTGTTTTTTGTTTGTGGTTTTTTTGAGCTCTTGTATTTCTTTTATTACTTCTAATCACTAGTCTGTCACTTTTTTTCTTTGCGTGCACAAAGAAAAAACCTAACGAAAAAAAGAAAGTGCAATACCCTTCGGCACTATGAACTCATCTTTCTAAAACGCTTATCGGCTTCCGGGCTAATTGGCGGTTAGACGCCAATATTTGCTGTAACTCCAATCCATGAACTTTTTCGACACAATAAACTACTTGCATTCAAGATATACGAACAGGGAT
>JBFEJN010000087.1:0-6164 GCA_041553195.1 Sulfurimonadaceae bacterium | reverse complement strand
TCTCGATGTCAGAGAGCTTGCACTGCTGCGCCCGCTGACCAATGCACCGCTGCGCGGCTCATTTGCGACACGCGGCAGTGTTAAAGGGGATGAGGCGGCACTCAAGATCATCGGTACAAGCGATATCGCCGGAAGCGACAGCCGCTATGACATTACGCTGGCCGAGTTCAAGCCCTCCAAGGTCGTTGCGACGATCAGGCATGCGGCTCTTTCGAAACTGCTTTACCTGGCGGGTGAGCAGATGTATGCCGAAGCGGATGTCAACCTGAACGTGGACCTCACCGACCTCGACCCGCAGCATCTTCAGGGAAAGGTAACGCTTGACATTGGTAAGGGAAAGGTCTTTCCGGCAGTGATGCAAAAGGCCTACGGCATCACGGTGCCAAAAAGCGACTTTAGTAGCCGGTTCAATGCCGACCTGAAAGGCGAAGAGGTCGACTATACGCTCTTTCTGCTCTCCAACCTCGCCACGATCGACTCCAAAGGTTCTTTTGCCCCTGCTACGCTGAAAAGCAATATAGCCTACGATCTTAACATTAAAGAGCTGGCGCTCTTCAGAGCACTTACGAAGGCACCGCTGCGCGGTCCTTTTGCGACAGCCGGGACGATAAAAGGCGACAGGAAGGCGATGCGTATCGAGGGGAATTCGGACATTGCGGCGAGCAAGACCGACTATGATATCGCCCTCAAAGAGATGCAGCCCGAGACACTGCAGGCAAGGGTCAAGAACGCCCGTCTCGAAAAGCTGATCTATATGGCCGGAGAACCCGGTTTTGCAAGCGGAGTACTCAATGTCGATATTGGGTTGGAGGACCTTGACCCGGAGAGTATGAAGGGAAGTGTCAAAGCGACGATCACAGAAGGGATGTTCAACGAGAAGGTACTGAAAAAGGCCTACAAGGTGGACCTGCCGAAGACAGCCTTTACCAGCGATATTTCGGCGGAACTCAAAGGGAAGGAGATTGACTATACGGCCGCTTTTGTTTCGGACCTTGCGAAGATCGGCTCGAAAGGAAATATAGAACCAGGCAGTATGGCGATGGACCTTGACCTGCAGCTCATGATAGCGAAGCTTGAGCTTCTCAAACCGGTCACGGGTGCACCGCTGCGCGGACCGTTGGCGCTGTCGGCCACCGCCAAAGGAGATGAAAAATCTCTGAAGGTCGAAGGGAAGGCGAAGATCGCCGGTGCGGATGCCGATTTTGACGCTAGACTGGAATCTTTTGCACCGCGAAGCGTGAAAGCCAGCGTCGTTGAGATGCAGCTCTCAAAGTTCCTTTATATGGTCGAACAGCCCCATTACGCAGACGGTGTCATCAACATCGATGCCGACATTGACGATGCCCGTCAGGGGAAACTCTCGGGCAAGGTCGTTACCAGTGTGAGCAGAGGCGATGTAAAGACAAAAACGGTCGAAAAAGCGTTCGGGTTTACGGCAATGCCGAAAACGACCTTCAGCGCCAAAACAGTCTCCCTCCTGTCAAAAGAGTTCATTGACACCAGCGTCGATGTGGATTCGAGCCTTGCAAAACTCAATGTCAAACAGGCACGTTTCAATGTCGCCAAGTCGTCGCTGAAGGCCGATTATACGGCCGATGTTCCGGATCTTGACAGACTCTATTTTGCGACGGAGCGCCACCTCAAAGGTTCGCTTCGCGCAAACGGCGAGCTCTCAAAAGCGAAAAATCTTGACTTTAGCGCGCACACCAAACTCTTCGGCGGCAATATCGACGCTAAACTTCACAATGACGACCTGCATGCCGACCTGCAAAGACTCAATACGCTCGGGATTCTCAAGATGGCGATCTACCCAGAGATCTTCGACTCGACCCTCGACGGCAAACTCGACTACAACCTTGCGAGAAAGAGCGGCACCTTCCACGCCAAGACGACCGACGGACACTTTACCCGAAATGTCATGCTGGATCTTGTCAAGCAGTACGGCCGGACCGATCTCTACAAAGAAAACTTTGTCTCGACCTTCGACAGCCGTATTAAAGAGGAAAAAATTTACACCGACCTCGTGATGCGTTCCAACAAATCTTCGATCATCGGCAAAAACGTCTATCTTAACTCGCAGACAAAACAGGTTGATGCGAAACTCGACATCAATGCCAACAACAACCCGCTGAAAGTCACGCTCAAAGGCAATGTCGATCAGCCTAAAGTCAATGTCGATGCAACGAAACTGATCGAAAAAGAGCTCAAGAAAGAGGCTGGAAAACAGATCAACAAGCTGCTTAAGGGGCTTTTTTAGCAAACAGAGTAGTTAAGCGTCTCTTGTAACCGATTTTGAGATAGTTAAAGTTTGCTTGAATAATTAGTTAAATAGCGCTGACAATTTTATTAGAGGAAAAAATTGTTATCATTCCACCATCAAAACGCAGGAGATCGCTAATGAATGACAATGAGAAACTGATAGAACAAGCCTGTGCTCTCTGGCATACATGGTTTGACGACAGCGACGAACACAACTATTCGGAAAAAGAGCCTTCGGACATCGAATACTTTATAGGGTGCATGCTCTATAACCAGTTTGCGTTCGAAAAAGCGATCAGCACCATGAAGACCATGGACATCGGTGGGGATTTTATCGCCGCGTGCGAAGAGAGCTATGCAGAGGTGCAGGACCTTTTAGGCCAGATCGAAGTCAAAGACGACCTCGAAGCCATCGACCTGCTGCAAGACCATATCCATCGATCACAATCGCGTTACAGCGGCGACCGCATGGCGCTTTACCTTATAAACCGTCTGGCAGGTCACATCGACACCCTCGAAAAGATCTACAAAGGCAAGATCGACAAACGCGAGGTCAATTTTGAAAAACTGGCCAATAAATCCAATATCTATAAAGGGCTGTAGTGTTGAACCCTAACAGTGAACTGCCGCAAAATCTCCAGGACATCGTCGGAAAAATGAGCCTGACACAGGCCATTCCCCTGGGAACGACTCAGAACGTTCCGTACATCGCCGTAAAACTCTCAACCCAAAACGACAAGCAGTTGGCCGAGAACAGCATAACCTGCGAGTTTAAACCCTCTATTTTCAATGTTGCCTATCAGGGTGAGAACATCGCTATCTGTCTGGTGCAGTTCCGCCTTAACGGCTCTGACAATCACATCTTCACGGCGAGCTACGACCTGATTAACGACAAGCAGTATGCCGACTGTTATGACCTGCTGAAAATGACACAGTACGGCCTGTTGGTGTTGACCGACAACGGCCACGACTTTCTCCATTTCGACGTGGAGTTCGCCGGTGACTTTAACCCGCATGCGATGATCCACGGTGCCCGCGAACTGGGCACCAAGTATGACCCGAAACTTTTCAGCGAAGTCTCCTACGGCCTTACGTCGCAGGGCAGCTCCCAAGCTGAGCTATGGACCTTTTTGGACATGATGGCTCCGTTTGACAAGAAGTGGTACGGTGCGATGCAACTGGGCGCGACCAAAGAGTGAAAGGTCTCATCTCTAAATTATTTCCTTCCAAAAAGCGTGTTGTCCAAAACAGCTTTGTCAAAGTGCCTGTCTTTCACGAGACCCTCTCCTTTCCGCTGCCTGAGAACTGGCCGATAGAGCCTGCGTTGCGAACGCTCGAAGGCGGCACCTTTGTGCTTGAGTTCGTAGGCGAAGGGCAGAGTGCCGAAGTGTGGCAGGACAAACTCATCGTTCAGGGCTTTAATAATGCCAATGACGACATTGAGCTGAATGCCCGCAGACTGCTTAAGATGATGCGCGACGAAATGGCCGCCATCGATGCTGAAGCCTTCTACACGCAAGAACTTTTCAGCGAGACGCATATTACCAAACAGAAGATCGCGGCCGTAATGGGACTGAAATCACTGCCTGACAACAAAGAACTCTCACAGTTCGGCCTCTACCTCGTTATCGAAGGCGAGCATGACCTCTACATCGTACAGCGTGCCTGGAAAGGCACGCCCAACAAGGATGGTTTTTTGGTGCCGAGAGACGAGCTGCTGCTGTGGCTGGAAGAGTTTAAACTAATTGCACTCTCACCGAACGAGGCTGGAGCAGCCTAGCATGACACCGGTAACGATCCATTGGTATGACGGGCTGGAGAACTGCATGTCTATCGCAGAAAGTGAGGACAAGGTACTCGCCGATTTCTTCACCGTAAACGAGTGGGGCATTGTCAAAGCCTTTTACCGTGCGGTTGTCGACGAGACCGATTGTCATTTGCCAGAGAGCGGCTTTGAATTCCGTGGGGCTAAAGTCCTTCTCTACAACACCTTTGGTGAGACAACCTTGGCCAGACTGGACTTTTTCGCACTTTTGAACAGGCTCTATGATGTCCTTATCGAAGGGGCTAATGAAGAGCATCACAGTGTCCGTTACGAGACATGGTGGCAGGATTTCATCGACGCGTTTTTTCTGCTGCAGGAGCGCTGTAAGATCGAAGCGCTTCACAAAGAAGAAGAGATCGTGACCTTGACGATACAAGGCTGAGTCGGTTTATGGGCGCGTCTAAACGTAATGAGGTCGAAGAGGCCCGGGCAAAATGCTACCGCTGCTACAGGCCGAAAAGCTCGTGCATGTGTGAGCATGTCAAACCCGTTACCACCAGGACGAAGTTCGTCATCGTCATGCACCCCAAAGAGTTCCAGAAAGTCAAGAACGGCACCGGGCACCTGACGCACCTCTCTCTGCCCAACTCGGAACTCTACGTAGGTGTCGATTTCAGAGACCATCAGCGTGTCAATGAACTGCTCCATGACAGCAGCAAGCTCTGTTATGTTCTTTACCCGGGTGAAACGAGTCATAACCTCAATGAAAAACGTATTGAAACGCAGGGAAGAGAACTGGTCGTTTTCATCATCGATGCGACATGGAGTACGGCAGAGAAACTCCTCAAGGTGTCAACCAACCTGCAGGCTCTGCCTAAACTGAGTTTCACCCATACCAAGAGTTCCGAGTTTCAGATCAAAGAGCAGCCCGAAGCCTACTGCCTCTCGACCATAGAGTCGACGTTAAGTATCTTGGAATTATTGGACAGGCATAAGATGGAAACGATAGGTCAGGAGGGGTTTACGCACTTTTTAGACCCGTTCAAGGCGATGATAGCCTATCAGATAGGGTGCATCTCTGCCTCTAAAAGTGAGCATAAAAATGCGGTGCGGTTTAAACGAAGAGGGGTAGAAGCCTAGAGCTCCTCTTCGTCTTCGAATTCACCGAATAGATTAGAAGCGTCGACTTGCTGTTCCGCTTTTTTGAACTGCTCCTCTTCGACTTTGGCAAACTCTTCTTCGACAAACTCAATAAACTCTTCGATGTCAATGTCGTCGCGGTAGATCGATTTGTAATAACCGCAGATCTTGATAAATTCGTCAGAACAGCCAAATGCTTTGAGCTTTTGCTCCATACTCATCTACTTCTCCTTTTTTGCAAAAATATGCAGGTATCCAAAATAGTGCAGAAGCTTAAGGTTTTTCTCGACGTCTATATTGGGGTTTAAGCCCGTAAAATAGTGACGCAGTTGGTCGTCATCATAGTCCCCTAAAAGTTCGCCGTCAAGACGACCTTCTTTGGAAAGGTAGATGATGTGATGGGTTGGGGTACTTTTCTCTTCTAGCCATATTTTCATGCGTGGGATTTTAGCTAAAAGTCGATCAATTCTACCCCAAGCCAAGGGAAAGAAGGTGTTTATAAAGCGTTATCTAAGAAGAAGTGTAAGCGGTTGGCCAAGAAGCGGCTATCTCTACGAACAATGTGTATAAGGCGGCAGCCCAGCGGCTACTCATATTTCCATAACTCGTATTTGGCCCATATCTCCGGGGCATAGATACACCCGTTTTCATACGCAAGCTGGATGTATGGCACAGCCTTTTTGTATGAGGTCAAAACACCTTCACCCTTGCAGTACATCAGACCGATCTGGGCATATGCTTTTGCATGCTCCTGTTCGGCAGCTTTTTTGTACCAATAAAACGCTTTTTGATAGTTTTGTTCAACACCTTTGCCCTCATAGTAGATCGTTGCAATAGAGTACTGCGCATTGACATTGCCATCATTGGCGTAAGGTGTCCACAGTTCTACGGCTGTTTTAAAATCACCGCTTTTGTATGCATCTACGCCTTTGTTGTAATTATTGGCCATCAGTGTACTGCAAATAATCAGTAGAGCCAGTAGTCTCTTTTTCATGATTTT
>JBFEJN010000086.1:0-6479 GCA_041553195.1 Sulfurimonadaceae bacterium | reverse complement strand
TGCTTTTGGACGATCTCGAAGACGATATGTTTGACATCGACGAAGAGGGGGCTGCACTTAAAGGTGTCCGCTACCCTGAGTCTGAAGAGGATGAGCTGGAGATGCTCAACAAGCTCTCTTAGTAGGCACTCTCTTTTTTTGAGCTCTTTACAAGGACAAAGAGAAGGCTTAAGAGTGCTCCCAAAAAGACGATGCTGTAGCCGGTCGGAAGGTCATAATAGAAACCGACAGCGACAGCGACTATAGAGAAGAACCAGCCAAAGCCAAAGGCGAAAAACAGCGGGGTGAAACGCTTTTGCATACTGGCTACGATGGCCGGAGCGATCAACAGTGTGAAGACGACAAAGACACCGGCAAGTTGTACGGACGAGGTGACGGTGACCGCCAGCAGCGAAAAGAAGAGAAGCTCTCTTAAAACCCCCTTTGTTTTTGGATAGAAGAAAGAGATGACAAGTGCAATACCCATGTAGATGGCACTGCTGATGTAGAGGTCACGCTCTGTCGTAAAAAGAATGTCATTGGCCAACAAGGACTTAAAGTGTTCCATTCCTTCGGCGCTCTGTGCCAGAACCATCATGATCCCGCTTGCCCCCAAAACATACAACAATCCTATATAGGCTTCGAGGTGCAGTTTTCTGTGCGAACCCAAGGTAATGAGAAGTGCCCCGATAAAGGCAAATGCCAAGGTCCAGAGATAGATGAACTCGCCGTGGAAATAACCGAAACTTACCGCTGCACCAAGAGCTGCAAGCTGACCGATTGCGAGATCTGTAAAGATAATGCCACGCTCAAGGATGCGGATACCAAACCAGGAGTGTATCATTACGAGGACAATTAAAAGTGCAACAGGCACCAGAAAGATATCGATCATGGCTGCACCGCTTCTGTAAGGTAGTTAAAGAGCCCGATCAATGAGGTAACCGAGTCTAAAGCACCGATGTCATGCGGCATACGGACCACTTTGACACCGGTTTTACTGCTGATGTACTCTGCCGTCTTGGTGGAGTGATAGACATCATGGAGGATGTAGCCCGGCTTCTCTGTTTTAATGAGGTTTATGAGCTCCATTGAATGACGAGAAGAGGGCGGAATACCGGGCAAAGGTTCAATGGTACCGATGTTGACAAGTCCATAGGCTTTGTTGAAATAGGCAAGGTTATCATGGTACTGAATAACTTTCATTCCTTTAAGCGGCGTCATTTTGGTTTTCCACTGGGCAACGTGGCGCTTCCACTCTTTTTCAAAAGCCTCGTAGTTCGCCTCATAGATCGCTTTGTGCTCACCGTCGATCGCAATCAAAAAACCGGCAATCGTCTGTGCTAGCAGGGTGATGTTCTCAGGATCGAGATGGAAATGGGGGTTTCCGTCGGGATGGACATCACCTTGCGCGCGGTCCACGGAAGAGGGCTTCTGGATCATCTCTACATAGTGAGAGAGGTTCAGAAAACCTTTTGCATTAGGCTGTACCTTGCGGTTGTTGGCGCGTCTTAAGAGCGGAGGAAGCCAGCCGATCTCAAGCTGCCCGCCGCTCATAATCAGGGCATCGGCACTGCGAAGTTTAGAGATCAGTGAAGGACGCGGCACCACAAAATGCGGGTCCCAGTTGCCTTGTGCCAAAACGATGGTGTTGACGTGGTCCTGCCCGATTGCTTTGGTGATCGCGCCGATATAAGGGTAGCTAACGGCAATGTTGAGATGTGCCATCAGCGTGAACGGAAAAAGCAGTAACACTAAAAGATATTTCATGATAGACCTCTATTTCTATGAACGCATGAACTGCGTAAAAATCCGCTCTGAAACGAACGTACCTAATGGTGCTTTAAAAGTCGTGGGCACCGTGGGCACCGATAGAGATATTGACTTGCAGCATGACCGTATTGATGTCCTGACGTTCGCCTTCTTCGTTGAAGAGGGCATTGTTTCGGTTGTATTGTAAACGAATACGGCTGAATTCACTGGGGTGGTACTCTGCCATTGCGCTGTAGCGCTGGAAGTTGTCAGAAGTCCTCACCGGGTCCGCAACAGTCGGGTCAACATACTCTTGGCTAACACCATTTTTTGTTATGTCGTTGAAATAAATATTGTCATAACGGACAGCTGTACGCCAATTCTGGTTGAGAGCATAGACCAGCTGTGTGTAGAAACCCGCCTGCTTTTTTCGAAGATCGACTTCACCTGTGACGATGTCTGTGTTATTGGCATCAACCCCATACTGGGTACCGTCCATGTCGCGCATCATCCATTCGCTCTGCCATGTCAGAAAACTGTAGGAGTCGAAATAGTGTTTTACGGTGAGATCTGCACCGTAAAGCGCGCTGTTGCCGGCAAAAGCATGCGGGTCTTCATCTTCACGGTGGTCAAGATGGCTGGCACCATAAGCGTAGGAGATACCCGGTAAAATGGTGGTGTTACCGATATCGAAGGATGTCTTGACATAGCCGACGAAAAGTGAAGGTGCACGTACTTCGTCGGCAATAGCACCGTTTGCAGCTTCGGCATCGCCGATCTGGGCATTGCCGAACATCGATTCGTTTGTCCCCTGCAGCACTTCGGCCCCGACCATCAGGTAATGTTCCATCGGTGCGACCCATTGTAATTGCACACCGAGTTCGTTAATACCGTGATTTCCCAGAAAGGCCTCATAGACAAGCGGCATATCGCCAAAGTCCCAGAAATGGGCATGCTGAGAATTAATACGTCCGAATGCAGAGAGCAGTTTTCCGCCACGGAGGCGAAATCCTGCCGGCAGAGAAGTGGTCGTAAAGTAGGCCTCTTCGACTTCGACACCGTGTTCACTGAAGTGAAAAACAGCATCCATGTTAAAATAGGGGTCGACGCTGCTTGAGAGGACCAGTTCGGCATAGTTGAGGTTAAAACCGTTGTTGGCATTATAGGTGGCATGGCTTGCACCGTCGTGTGAATGTGACCCAATGATGCCGTGGGCAATACCGGGGATCTCAAGGTGTGCGACATCGGCGTCGTCAATGTCGCGATAGACATACGAAAAGTCAGTGACGAGTGAGATATCCGGCATGAATTGCGATTGCGAAAAGGTTCTTTCCGAAACAGGTTTAATGGTCGGAACTTCGGCTAAAAGGGCAGTAGCCGCAAGGGTCGATAATAGTAGGTATTTCATAATTTCTCCATAGTTTGACAGCGGTAAGGTATGAATGCCATTATCGCTATGTCTTGTTAAAAGTGTTGAGTTGGATGTGAGATTATGAAAAAGCGGGAGGTGCGCGGGCTTGAAGGCTGGAGCTATAACGATAGAAGTGACAGTCCTTGACAAGGCGTATCGGCTCATAAACGGTATGAAGTTTGGCGTCTTTAAGGGTATTGTCCGGTGCCAGGGCATTGTCATTTTGAACGAGCGTACAGACCTGACAGTTACTGCTGTCGTGGTGCGGCATAAGCTCATGCAGACTCGCCGTTAGGGTGCTGACGACAAAGAACAGTGCTAAAAAAAGATGGATGCGTCGTTTCATTGACGGTATTTTAACACAGATTGTCAGCAAGGCCAACAAATTCCATGGTATCCGGAGCTGGAACGAGGTACCTGTATTTAGCGCTTATAAGGACTTAACGCAGTTCTTCCCGGCGTTTTTAGCTGCATACAGTGCTTTGTCCAAACGTTCAAACAATGTCTCTTTTGTATCATTGCTCTGACAGGCTGTAACACCAAAACTGCAGGTGACGGGCTGTTCGATACCGATATCTGTCTTGCTCACCTCCTGGCGAAGTATCTCAGCCGTCAGCAGCGCATTATGTTCGGAGGTATTTGGCAGTAAGATCAGAAACTCTTCGCCACCCCAGCGCACAAAGACATCATCGTGACGAATTTTGTGGTTGACGACATTGCTCAAGAGAATAAGCACCCTGTCACCGGTTAGGTGGCCGTAATTGTCATTGATATGCTTAAAGTCGTCGATGTCAAGGAGTATAAATGAACAGATGACATTGTTGTCAGCAAACTCATCCAGGTAGCGCTGGTAGACAAAGTCAAGATAGCTTCGGTTATAGATGCCGGTCAATTTGTCATGATTGGCCTGGTACTGGAATCGTTTTGCCTCCTCTTCGATCTCGGTGACATCGGTCATAGAGATGATGTAGTTGTCGTCAGGCAATTGGTTCAGGTTGAGTTTCATTACTCTTTTTTGACCGGATGGGACATGTTTGATGACCCCTAGAATATCCCCTTTTTCGAGCTTCTTGATGCATTCGCATCCTTCACAGTCCGCATTAATGTTTTTGGCTGAAAAGTAGTCCCCTTCTTCTTCAAAAATATTCATCATACAGAGGTATGTTTCCTTAAGCTCTTCGACCGTATTAAGACCTAAAAAATGAAGAAGTGCCTTGTTGGCATGGACGATCTCCGTGCCTTGTGAAAGTAAAAAGAGGGTTCCGCTGTAATCCAAAACATTTTCGAGGGTCTTTTTGAGTGTTAACTCATTCATTTGTTGGTGCTTTTCCTGGGTAATGTCGGTTGAGAAGAGGACATAGACTTCTTTTCCAAAGTAGTGTGTCTGATAGATCTGTGAACGGACCGGATAGCGTGAACCGTCTTTGCATTCGTGGGTACTCTCATTGGTGGTCATCTCCTGATGACCGATCATGCTCCTCATTTTCGCCACGTCTTTTTGAGAAAGTTCAGGATTGATGTCAAAAAGGTTCATCTTTGAAAGTTCCTCAGCCGTATAGCCTAAAACTTTCAATGCTTTTGTATTGGCATATTGATAGATGAGGGTATTGTTATCGAGAATATAAACTTCGTTGATGGAATTTTCTACCAAAAATGAGAGTTCTTCATGGCGCATCTGTTCTTCTTTGAGTTCACTTAGATCGTATACGGTACCGACGGTTCGATAGAGGACATTTCCAAGTGTAAAGCTGAGATGCGTGATCAGTTTAATATAACGAAGTTGTCCGTTAGGCAAGATGATGCGGCAATCGAGTTCATACCCTTCACGCTCATTTGTCGCCTTCTGCATGACTGTCAATGCTCTTGTGCGGTCGTTAGGATGTATAAGATGACGCAGAAGGGTCATTAATGAACGAAAACCGCTTTGATAGCTATTTTTATCGATTAGCTCAAGACCAAAGATCTCTTTTGCCGTGTCTGAAAAACTGATGTTGTCATAAACATGGTCGCGTATAAAGTAACCGATGCGGCTTGTGGTAACGACTGTATTGAGCAGCTGTTGGTTGAACTCATATTCTGCTTGTGTGACTTTAAAGAGGTGAGAGAGTGCTCTGAACGTCCGGCTGTGTTCATTGTCGGGGGAAGAACGTTTAAAGAGTTTTCGTTTTGAGTGTTTGGTGCTGTTCTCACTCAGTGCGACGATCGTCATCGTTTCGTTAAAGAGATAATTGTGATCTTTTCGATGAAAGAACTCTCCATAGGTGAAAAATCCTGCGGTAGAAGCAATCTGTGCATAAGGTTCGATCTCGGTATGGATGATTTCGTGAAGAAAACGGCGACGGGCCATACAGGAGTAGATAAAAAAGGTCTCAATGTTCTCAGTTGAAAAACCGTCTGCCCGCACTGCAGAGTTATGCATGACCTGGTTGATGTCGGCAAAACCAAGATAGACCTTGTCGCCCTTATGCACATTTCCTGCAAAAGTCAAGGAGCCGTCATCGTATTTTGCCACAGCCGCCCGTGCATAGACAAGGTCATCTTGTTTCAACAGCAGCGGAAATTCGATACCGATTTTGGGCAGAGCATCTTCGATCTCCTGGCCCAGGTATTTGCCGTAGATTTTGGCAGCCGGAAGATTGTCGATCGTGTAGACTCTGTTCTCTTTGACTTCTGTCACTTCCATGGCCCGGCCCAGCGGCTGCCAGTCAAAACTGTAATCTGTCTTTACGTGGAGTACATCCGAATTCAGGGCGACACCGACAGCCCCCTGAGACATGATCTTGTTTCCATGAAAAATATAGGTCTGTGTAAACGAGGCACCGTCACCGGCCATCCCTCCTGCTACCGGCGTTGTAGCTGAGACGTTGTGCAGGGTGTTGAGAAAGGCTTCTCCGTTAGTGGTCGTGCCGTCAGTGAAGGCGAGAAAGAGTTTGGTTTTGTCGGTGATCAGTTCTTTTGCCAGTCTGTCGGCACACTGTTCCGAATCACTGTTCTCAACAGAAAATACACGAAGTGTTGTCTTTTCAAAACGGGTAAAAGAGATGACCGTTGAGTTGGTATAGACACTGTCACCTTCGATCTCGCCATCTGTTGTCGCGCCGACGACAACGGCTTGAGGCAAGACCCCGGTAAGCGTGTCAAGAAGCGCCTGTAACTTTTGCAGGTCATTATGCAGGGAGCTGAAAACCTGTATGAGCAGGTTTGGCTCATTGACAAAACTGTGCAACTGTGAAGGCTGTAGCGATTGAATATGAAAAAGGATTATCGTCTCTGTTTTCACTATTTTGCCTTTCAATATACTACTATTATATAGAAAAAAATAGAAAAGTGTACTGCTCTT
>JBFEJN010000085.1:0-6605 GCA_041553195.1 Sulfurimonadaceae bacterium | reverse complement strand
GGCTTTCCCTACACCAAGATCGAGCAGGGCGAGGACTTTCAGTGGGTCATGAAGAGCATGGAAGCGGTGCTGCCGTACACCCGCGACATCCGCCGTCTGGGTTCGGCGGCACTCGACCTCTGCTACTTGGCGCGCGGGACCTTTCAGGGCTACTACGAGGTCAACCTCAAACCGTGGGACGTTGCGGCGGGTATTTTGATGGTCACGGAAGCAGGGGGAATGGTCAGCCGCCGCGACGGCGGGGCCTACTGGTTCGACGAGAATGTCGTGGTCGCGACCAACGGGCACATCCACGAGGCGCTGGTGGAGAAGCTGCGTTAAAAAGTTCGTGTAATTGGTGGATAAAAAGAGCGGGTTGCCCACAGATTAGTGGGATTGAAAGGATTAAAGCATTAATGCAAGAGAAAGAGTTTGCAAAATAATCTGTGTAAATCCCCATAATCCGTGGGGAAAAAGAAAAGAGCAGATGGTCCACGAAATTGGTGGAAAAAAAGAGTGAGTTGCCCACAGATTAGTGGGATTAAAAGGATTATTGCTTTTATAACACAACTCTAGAAAAAATCTGTGAAAATCCCCGTAATCCGTGGGGAAAAAGAAAAGAGCAGATGGTCCACGAATTTCACGAATGAGCACGAATTAGAGTTTTAAAAGAGTTCGTGCAATGAGTGTAATCGGTGGATCAATAAAGTGAGTTGCCCACAGATTAGTGGGATTAAAAGGATTATTGCTTTTATAACACAACTCTAGAAAAAAATCTGTGAAAATCCCCATAATCCGTGGGGAAAAAGAAAAGAGCAGATGGTCCACGAATTTCACGAATGAGCACGAATTAGAGCGTTAGGAAAATAAGATAAGTTGTCTTTGGAACCTGTTTTAAAAAGAGTTCGTGAAATTGGTGTAATTCGTGGATAAAAAGAGCGGGTTGCCCACGGATTTTTGGGATTTAAGGGATTAGAGTATGAGAAGGACTTTGCAAAATAATCTGTGTAAATCCCCGTAATCCGTGGGCAAAAATAAAGAAGGCCTTAGGCCTTGTCGTTTTTGGTGCGGATCTTGAACCCGGTGTTGACCCGCAGTTTGAGGCCGATGTAGTAGGTGTAGGTAATGAGCTTCTTGAGCAGGTAGGCGCTGTAGCCCTTGACCTTGATGACCTTGAACATCTCGCCGACCGCGTACTGTCCGCCCAGAGCGACAAAGACACCGTCGACGGAGGCGTTAAAGGGTTTGACCGTCGAGTGCTCGAGCGTCGCTCTTATGGTCTTGGCGGCATATTCGGCACTGCGCTCGGCTGTCTGCGCGGTCGGCGGCAATATGTTGCCTGCAGCATCGCGGATCTCCACACAGTCACCGATGGCAAACACATCATCCTGCCCCGGAATGCGCATGTAATCATCGACGATGAACTGCCCAAGACGGTTCTTTTCGACTTCCTTGGAGAGGTTGAAATCGGGGACTGCAATACCGCCGGTGAAGATCATAAAGTAAAAGTCAAGCGCTCTGCCGTCTTTAAAGTAGATCGTGTTGCTGCTGACCTTTTCAATGAAGGCATCGGTCATAATGTTGATGCCCAGCTCTTCGAGCCGTTTGTGCGTGTTCTCAATGACAAAATCGCTCATTCCCGGCAGGATGGTACTGCTGGCATCGATGAGGTGGATCTTGATCTCCCGGGTTGACTCGCCGATGCTCTTGGTGTGCTTTTTAATGACGTCGGCCATCTCTGCCGCGATCTCGACACCGCTGAGACCGGCACCGCCGATCGCCAGGTTGAGCACGCCCTCGGCCGAAGGCGTTTCGACCTTGCTGTAGAGCAGTTTTTCAAACTCGGTTCGAAAGGTAAAGGCACGCTGGAGTTTCTTGACACCGAAGCTGTTCTCTCTGAGCCCCTCGATAAAAGAGAAAAAGTTCGTCTCCGCCCCGATCGCCAAAATAACATAGTCGTAGTGCAGTTTTGTCTCGCCAAGGTGGACCGTCTTGTTCTCAAAATCGACCAGGGTCACTTCGTCGTTGACAAAGTCCACCCCCTGTTTAAAGCCGAAACACCAGTTCTTGAGATCGATAATGATGTCATGGAGGTTAAAACGCCCCGCAATATAGCTGTAGGCCTCAGTCTGTAGGTAGTGGTAGGGGTTTTTGTCGACGAGGGTGACATGCAGCCCGTCGATACCGGCAAGGTTCTCAACTGCACGAAGGCCGCCGTAGCCGCCGCCGATGACAATGATTTTTTTCATAATAACAGCTCGGAGTATTTTCGTGTATTATGGCCAAATAGAGATTAGAGTGTTCTGCGTTGAGGCGTTATAGCGTAAAGCTTAAGCCAAAACGGCGATGGGGTAAGGTGTTTTGGACGCAACGCAAAATGCGTCGGTGTGTCAGCCCTCTTTAGCTTTTTTGACAGTCGGGATCTTGATGACGCGAGGCGGGCGTTTCGGGGCCGCTTTCTCGGCATCGTTCTTCGCCGGTTTGTTGCGCCAGTCGCCGCTGCTTCTGTCGGCGTCAGAGTGTTTCTTGTCCCAAGGCTTTTTGTCGCCTTTGTCCCAGGACTTCTTCTCGCCCTCTTTTTTGTCCCAGGGCTTCTTGTCGCCGCCCTTGTTGTCCCAGGACTTTTTCTCGAACGGCTTTTTATCGCCGCGCTTCTCTTTGTCCCACGGCTTTTTGTCGTCGCTTTTTTTGGCTTTGTAACGCGGGTTCTCACGTTTTTCATCTTCGCTTTTTGCGGTGCCGTCGTAACGGTGGTTGCGCTCGCCCGTTTTGCCGGAGAAGATAGGTTTTCCGTCTTCGTCTTTACCGAGGTACTTGGACTCTTTTTTCTGTTTGGCCCAGGCTTTTTTACGCTTTTCGTCGCGCTCTTCCTGGTTTTGCTTGTTGTACTCCTGACGCTCTTTCAGGTCTTTCGCCGCTTCACGGTCTTTGATGTACGAGGCCGGTTCGAAATCGGCGATGACCTCTTTGGTCAGAGTACGCTTCATCAGGGTCTCGATCTTGTAGAGTTCCTGCTGGTCTTTGTCGTCTGCCAGAAGCAGGGCATAGGTCTTGGTCTGGTTGAGACGCTTAATATAGGTCTCCGGATCTTTCGCGAGGTCGAGACTGATGACCATGTCGCATTTGACCTTCGGGTTCTCGAGCAGTTCACTGTCGCTTTTACAGGTTACGTTGTCGGCATCGAGCTGCTCTTCGAGAGCATCAATATTCTGGTCAGCGATGATAAGGATCTCTTTGTCGGCGTGCAGGGCTATAAGGTGTTTAAGAAGAGCAAGCTTCTGGCTGCGGTCACAAGGGTGAACACGGTGGTTGTGGCGTTTAATGAGAATGGTGTCGACTGACATTGATGTCCTTGAAAATGGGCCTCGGTAGGAGGAAGATAAGCGGTCAAATAAAGAAGGCTCAAGCGCAGACCGAGTGCGCTAATGTTGGCGACATTATAGCGTAAAAGCAACATTAAAGTCGCCATTGTCTCGGAATTGTTTTATAATTAGTAAAAGCATAGAGAAGGAGGGGGCATGTCAACGGTTATTATGATGTTCATTTTGCCCATCGGTATACTGGTCTTTTTCTGGGACAGGCGAAACCATGCGCAAAGTCTCGCCCTTTTCAAAGCGTACATTGTCAAAATGCAGCATGCGGACTTTGGAGATGAGGCCAGAATGCAGCGCATCGATGCGATGTTCCATGAAAACGGCTACAAGATCGTTCAGCATGCGCCCCGTTCACTCGTTGCCGAAAAAAAGCATTTTAACATCGGCATCCTGCTCATTATGTTCGGTCTGCTGAACTACTTCGGCCTCTTCGGCTATGTCATCTTCTATCGCTTCTTTTTAAAACCCCGCCGTCTGAGCGTGGACCTCTCCTCGGACGAGCCGCTCGCAGAGGGGTGAAAGCCCGTGCATGTGTCTACGGTTTAGAGGGTGTTTTAAGAAACAGTACGGTCATAAGAACCAGCCCGATAAAGACAACGATCGATGAGGCGGCCATAAAGGGGTCGATCGTCTCCAAGGGAATAATGTCGCCGTAGAGTAAATAGAGACCGGTGATGAGGCAGAAAGTGCCGACCTGATGAAAGTAGAACTGTACCTTTGCCAAGGTCGATGTGGTGTTGTTGAGCCAGAGCTTATGACAGAGCGCATAGACAAAGGAGACGACAAATCCCAGCAGCATAATGTGGGCATGTGTGACAAGCTGTCCATGATCTCTGGATGCCGCCATAACGATACCCAAAAGCAGTCCTAAAGTAGCGTAACCTAACGCTGTCAAAACATATTTACGATCCATAACCACTCCTTTTGTCCGTCAAGTAGCGTGTATGAAATATAATAACGGGTAATACTTAAGGGCAATATGACGTCAAAAAGTATGTATGAAATCGTCATATCGATTAAGAAAATTCAGGAGGGCGTTTTGGCAGACACGGCAGTGGCCGTTCAGGCAGGTGTTAAAACACCGTTCAACCGGCAACCGCTCTTTGTGCCAAGGCGGCAGGATAGTTGCGTTGGAGGGTGACTGTTTTGGCATAGCTGTCGATCTCTTGTTCGTCAAGATCTTTGAGTTTGGAGAGGTCGCGTTGACCCGAAACGTCTGCATCGACAAAACCGAGTTTGACAAGCTCTTTGGTAATGGTGTCGGCCATGGTCAGGACGGACGAGGCTTTGACGATCTCGCATCGGGCGTATCCCGGTGTCGGAAAAGAGACCTCTGCGACGCGCAGGGTCGGGTCGTCTCCGGGGATCTGCTGGGCGCCGAACAGCGGTTTTGAACCGACGTGGGCAGAGGCGAAGTCGGGAATGAACTTTGCAAGGTGCTTAATGGCGCTTTGGGTGCGCTCCTGCACCTCTTGCGGGTCCCATGCGCGTTCGATCTTCTCTATAAAGTTCTGTTTGAGTTTCGGCTGACAGCTGAGTTTGGTGTTGGCCGTGAGCCCGTCTTCGTACAGGGTGATCTCTTTGGTCATGCCGTGGAGCTGGAAATAGCCGTTGGTGTAGGGGGTGAACTGCCCCATACCCCTCGGCGTACCGCGCTCGCCGTGGAAAATGATCTCCGGCCAGAGTGTACTGCGGTAGCCCTCCCATTTACTGACATAAGCAGCTTTAAACTCGACCATGCTTTTGCACTCGACCCCCAGCATGTCGTCGATCTTGCCGGTCTTGAACCCGGCAGCGTTAATAAGGTAGTCAAAGGTTCTGTGCTGCGTCTGCCCATTACGGGTGTAGCTGAGATTCCACTGCTTCCCATCGGCAGAACGCTCGATGGCGGTCACTTTCGTCTCTTTCAACACTTTGACATTCTCAAGCTGCTCGAGCTCCAGTGTCACACCGGCTGAGAGCCGAAAGAGGTTGAGACCGTACTCCTGGACCATAACCAGTGGAAACTGCACTTTGTCGAGGTCGACATGTTTGGCCACCGGGATCATCCACTCATCAAAACTTTTTGGGGACTCGACAAGCGGCATCTCTTTCAGCGTCTCGAGCTGTTGGCGGGTGTAGAGCCTGTAGTAGTCCCGGCTCTCTCCGAGGACTTTGTTAGCCCGGTCTTGAGCGATCAGCTTTTCATACTCTTCTTTCAGCAGTGCAAGTCTCGGCAGAAGCTGCTGCGGGGTGCCGCTGTCCTCGACAGGAATGGCGATCACCGTCGGGCGGTAATCGACGCAGAAAGGGTAGTAGCGCAAAAAATCGATGGACTGTTTGAGCAGTGTGACGCACTGTTCGTCTGAGATCTCCCGGTAGAGGTTTCCGCCGGCATGCAGATGGCAAAAGGGAGGTCCGCTGATGAGGCTTGACTCTTTTTCAAAAAGTGTGACATCGAGTCCGATCTGGCCAAGGTAGAGGGCGTTGGTCGCACCGGCAATGCCGCCGCCGATTACGGCGATCTGTGCTTTTTTCGACGTCGTTCTATTCTCTGGAGACATGGATGCGTTCTTAATCCAGAAGGGCAACGATCTCTGAGAGATCGTCGACAACCCTGTTGGGCGCATAGACCTGGATGTCTTCGTTGTAGTTGTAGCCGTAGCTGACGCCGATGCTGTGCATGTTGGCGGCATTGGCAGCAAGGATGTCGTTTCTGGAGTCGCCGACCATGACACACTCCGTGACATCGACGTTGAGTCGCTCGCAGACATGGAGCAGCGGCATGGGGTCGGGCTTTTTCTTCGCCAGAGAGTCACCGCCGACACAGAACTCAAATAGGTCACTCATGCCGAGGCCTTCGAGGAGCGGGTGGATAAAACCGTAGGGTTTGTTGGTCACAAGCACCAGTCGGAAGTCTCTCTCTTTGAGGTGTCGCAGGGTGGTAAGGACATTCGGGTAGGTCACGGTCGAGACGCAGAGGTTTTGGGCATAGTAGTTTAAAAAGATCTCCAAGGCCTGTGCAAAGAGCTCCGGCTCGATCTCTTCATCAATGTCACTGCTTCCGGAAAGACCGCGTTTCACCAGTGTCTGGGCGCCGTTGCCGACCCATGAACGAATGGTGTCGTGGCTGAAAGTCTCGCGTTCGAGACTCTCCAACATGTGGTTGACGGCCAAAGCCAGGTCGGGTGCACTGTCGACGAGGGTGCCGTCGAGGTCAAATAAAATGACTTTTTTGTCGCTAAATCTCAAATCTCTACCTTGCTATTCTTT
>JBFEJN010000084.1:0-6870 GCA_041553195.1 Sulfurimonadaceae bacterium | reverse complement strand
GTTGGAAACGATTGCAATGATGTCGCCTTTTTTAAAGCCCTTAGCAACCGCATTGTCTTCGTCTATCTCACACAAGAAGATCTCTTCAAGCTCCTCTTTTTGCACCATCGTGATCAATGTGTTCAACACATTTTTACTCTTTACTTTGATTGCCCATGAACGTATACTCATCGTTATCCTTAAACTAAATCGATCTTGAAGTATACTACATCACACCAAGTAAAGTAAGCCTATGCATTATTTAATTTTTCTTCTTTTAACATTGACACTTTATGCAGAGCCATCCGGTTCTGTAAAAGAGAACTCTTTTACCAACGTCACTGAGACCATCGCCTCAATAAGTTTTGAGATGCACTATGCCGGCAGTGACAACTTCATCGGTCGACCCGTGGACGGCTATACAGCGCCTGTCTGTTACCTTACAAACGAAGCCGCTGCTGCACTGCAAAAGGTTCAACAAAGTCTGCAAAACGAGGGACTTGGCCTGATTCTCTTTGACTGCTACCGTCCGCAGCGGGCGGTTGACCACTTTGTGCGGTGGGCAAAAGATCTCAACGACACGAAGATGAAAAACCGTTACTACCCTGACGTCGCCAAAAAAAATCTCTTTAAAGACGGTTATATCGCCGCCAGATCGGGGCACAGCCGGGGCAGTACACTCGACCTGGGCATTGTCGGTCTCGACATGGGAACCCCCTTTGACTTTTTCGACCCGCGTTCGCACACCAATAGCGATGCTGTGACACCGCGGCAGCATCAGAATAGAATGAAACTCAAAGAGGTGATGGAGGCAAACGGTTTTCAGAACTATGCCGAGGAGTGGTGGCACTACACCCTGAAAGAGGAACCGTTCAAAGAGAGCTACTTCGATTTTCCGATTATTGCCGAATGATTTTGGCTAGTCCACGAGTGTAATCTCAAGCCCTTCAAGCAGACTGAACGCCTCATAACGGCTGAATTTGGCCCCCGTAATCGTGTTGATTCGAATATCGATCGTGTAGTTTTCGGCCAGGGTAAAGTCCGTACCGGCGAGATTGGTATGGCGAAAGAGTGTGTCGGTGAAATCGGTCTCTCTGAAGTCGGCTTGCAAAAGGTCGCTCTCTCTAAAATCGACATCGTATGCCTTGCATGTCCTCATTACCAAAGTCTGCAAGGCAAGACCGTAAAAAGAGGAGTAGTCCAGTATGCAGTTTATAAATGTATACGGAGCGTCCGGCAATATATCCGAATAAGCGGCTTTCGTCCAGTCAATACCGCTAAGCTTACTCTCTTCGAAAACAACATTTGAAAACCGGCTGCTGTCGACTTTCAATACACTCAAGTTGCACTTTATAAAACGGCAATCCTCAAAGATGCAGTGGCGGAACCGGGCCTCGCTGAAATCGCAATTGACAAAGGTACAATCGTCAAACTCTTTTGAAATGATCTCTTCTGAAGAGAGGTCAAGACCTCTAAACTCTTCGGCAAAAGTGTCGTCTTGAAACTCAATCATTGTCATACTCACCTTTACAACTGCTACTGCTTTTTATTATGTTTGGATCAATATGCATTCTAAGCTTTTCTATCAGGTTTAGAAATACCTCATCCAGCCCCGCCTGCAAGATCAATGTCTTGTTTAGTACGGGGTGGGTAAACGTTAAGGTACTCGCGTGCAGCAGCAGTCGATGTACACCAAACTGCTCTCTGAAAAAACGGTTGTGTTCCCCTCGGCCATACTTTGTATCACCGACAATAGGGTGCAGGATATGTTTCATATGCCGTCTGATCTGGTGTTTTCTTCCGGTTTGTGGGCTCAGCTGTAACAGCGAGTAACGCGATGTTGTGTAGCGCCCGACTGCAAATGGCAGTTCGATCTCGGCCAACTTCTCATACCCAGTAACCGCTTCTTGTGCCTCTTTATCCGTTCTTGCTTTGGCGTCTGTCATCTTGTCGAGTTCCTCTTTGAGGGCATAGTCGATAAGTCCTTTGTCATCGGCAAAACCTCTTACGATGGCCAGGTACTGCTTCTTAAACGCCTTTTCCTGCATCTGTTCCGAAAGTGCTCTGGCCGTCTCTTTTGAGAGGGCAAAGAGCAAAACACCCGATGTGGGCTTGTCCAAACGGTGGAGCGGGTAGACATACTGACCGATCTGGTCACGTAAGATCTGTATGGCAAACCGGGTCTCTCGTCTATCGATCATCGAACGATGAACAAGAAGGCCGGAAGGTTTGTTGACAGCGACAATATACGCATCTTGATAAATGATTTCGAGCTCTTCCATGACGGTATTATAGTGTAAAAAACTGCCATCAAGTTCTACTGTTTAAACCAATCTATGCTCAATATTCTAAGCTAGTTACGGCTATAATTTCGCACTTTAAAATGAGGCCGTATCTGATGTCAGCAACCATTTATCCCGATACTTTTGAGGAGCTGAAAGCACAGGTCCGTGAAGCCGGTCTTTTGGAACGTGTCCCTGTTCGCGGATCGATCGAAATGGCCGCGGTCATCATCTCTTTCATCGTCGTCTACAGTACTATGACACTCTGGAACCCGGTACTGCTGGGTCTATTTATGACACTTTTGTTTACCCGCGCCGTCTTTGTCGCCCATGACATCCTGCATCTGCAGTACTTTCAGAACAAAAAGCTCTCCTTTCGTCTAAGCTACCCTTTTTCAGCAATAATCCTGAGTAATTCATCATCGTGGTGGGACTTTAAACACAACATCAACCACCACCACTTCTGTAATACCATCTCTAAAGATGAAGACATCATGGCCCTTGACGGTGCTTTTACACCGAATAATCGGGGGAATTCGCCTTTTATCAAGAAGTATAAACGGATTATTTTCTGGGGTGCGATGTTCTTTATGTACCCGGCATTCATAGCGCAGTCCTACAATTTTGTACTCAAACGCAAAAAGTATGGCGAGTTTTTTTTAATGCTGCTTCACTGGCCGATTATCTGGGGGCCGATCATTTACCTCTTACCCTTAGCCGACGCATTGACGACCTTTGTCACACTCTACCTTGCTCTTTCCGTCTGGCTCGCCTACGGCTTTATTACCAACCATCTTGGATGTGAGGTCTTCACCGTCGACGAGGTCGAAAATATGAGTTGGATGGAGCTGCAGATGCGCACCTCACGCTCATTAAAAGGCGGTAAATTTGTACATTGGTTCTACGGCGGTCTGAACACGCAGATAGAGCACCATCTTTTTCCAAAAGCACCGCGTTTCAACCTGCTAAAAGTTCAGACCATGACCCGAGACTTTGCCAAAAAGCACAACATGGTCTATTTTGAGACCACCCCTCTGGAAGCCTATGTCCAGATCAATAAGGCTTTAGACGCGTATTAAGCGTCTACCCTGTTGCCTAGTCTAAAAAACATTTTGTTCATCTCGGTTTTTTACCGAACATCCATCCAATATCTACTATAACTTTATAGAATTGTGATGTATTTCAGATATAATCCCATCAAAATTCAACTTATAACTAACATAATATTTTATAAAGCAGATTGAGATGACCCGTAATAAATTATTCACTATTCTTATCATGCTTTTTTTCGCCTTTATGGCTTTGTACAGTGCATGGAATGACCTTAGAGGTGATCAACAGCTTTTACAGAATATCAACTTAGTCGAAAACCGGCTCAATGACGTTGCCAAACTCAATTCCGTGATAACGCAACTCCAAAAAGAGCGAGGGCTTACGGCAATCTACCGCGCCAATATCAATGAAAACACACTATCGGCACTTACCTTACAGCGCGAACAAACGACTGCCACCCTCAGTTCGTCTTACACGACACCTCTTATAAAAAAGACACTCCTGGAAAGGGCTGATCTTGTTCGTACTATTGACCATGGTACTGTAACGGCTGAGAAGATATTTGACAGCTACTCCGCGATGATCATGACATTGATGCAAGAATCAGAGAATCTGATATTTGAGACTCGGGATGCAGATTTAAAAAATCTGCTCATTGTCTATCATCTGCTTAAAAATGCGCAAGAGAGCACGGGTCGTATCCGTGCCATAGTTGGTGTCACCTTAGCCTCTAAAGAGCTGAGTGATAAAAATCACCAAAAGATCATAGCGCTAGATGCAATCTATCATAACCTCATCAACAAGTCTTACCGGCATATGCCTGCTCGATTTCAGCACCTTATCAATACCTTCAAAATGGTTCCCTGTGTGAATCAGACCTTTGATGTTGTTCAGAATATCAAGAATAAGACGATAGACAAAGTGACCTTGACACCCTCAGAGTGGTTTGAACGTTCAACTTGTACCATTGAGCACCTTAATGCGCTTGGTAATGAACAGCTCATCCAGTTAGAAACCGAGGTCAGTATGGCCCGCAAACTTGCTGACAAAAACCTGATCACACATCTCATATTCTGGAGCGGTGGGTTGATGATGCTTCTCATTTTACTTATCATCATCATCAAAAGTTCTAAAGCATTGTCGCATAAGCATCATCTTCTTGAGAACTATAAAGAGGCCATTGATTACAGTACTATTGTCTCTAAAGCAGACAAAAACGGAATTATTACCTATGTCAACAACGCATTTTGTGAGGTCTCCGGTTACTCAGAAGCAGAGTTACTCCAACAACCCCATAATATTGTTCGCCATCCGGATATGTCTGCCGAAGTCTTTCAGGAAATGTGGTATGAACTGAAAGAGGGCAATAAATGGAAAGGCATCCTGAAAAACCTCAAAAAGGACGGTACTTCCTACTGGGTCGATGCTTCTATCTCGCCAATATTTGACGACAAGGGCAACCTGGTAGAGTACATTGCCATACGCCGGGATGTCACCGATATAATCTTGCTCAACGAAGAGATCAAAGAGACACAAAGTGAACTTATCTATCTCATGGGCGAAGCAGTAGAGTCCCGGAGCAAAGAGAACGGACACCATGTCCAGCGTGTCGCCTACTATTCCAAACTATTGGCCCAATTGGCAGGCCTTGAGCATGAAGAGTGCGAGATCATCTTTTCAGCTTCGACCATGCACGATGTTGGAAAGCTCTCCATTCCCGATGCCATCTTGTTAAAATCAGACGCACTGAATGATGAAGAGTGGGCTGTTATGAAAACGCATGCAGAAATAGGGTACAAGATCCTCGGAAGTTCAAACCGCCCTCTTCTCAAAATGGCAGCGACCGTCGCCTACGAACATCATGAACATTTTGACGGCAAAGGTTACCCTCGAGGACTTAAAGCAGATGAGATCTCGATCTATGGCCGCATCGTGGCAGTAGCCGACGTTTTTGATGCCCTTGGAACCGACCGTATTTACAAAAAAGCCTGGACTATCGAAGATATTTTGGACCATCTTCTAGAGCACTCCGGCAAACAGTTTGACCCATGGCTAATCGACCTTCTCATCGAAAATCTTGACCAGTTTCTTGCGATCAAAGATAAGTTTAACGACGAATAACCACGTAACTTCGTCTGCTTTATGACCAGCGTTCAAAATGAGCATAGTCTTTTAAGGTCAAAAACGGTTTATTATCTTGCATACACTCAAAGGCACTGTTCTCTTTCTCTGCACTCAGCAGAGCGTATTGTTCTCTAAAGTGTTTTTCGTAAGCGCTCCTCGGCGCATAGACTATCTGTTCACCACGACTGAAATGCATCGGAATATCCCTGTATTTTTTTTGCATAAAGCGGGCCGTCTCTTCTTGCCACGAAGAGACCCCCGTCGCACAACTGTGGTGTCCATAAAGGTATTCAATAAATGTCGCAAAACGGTAAAAGTTGTCGATGCAGGCTGACAGAGCAACACGGTTGTTCGTTTTAATCAATCCCCGGATCCTGACCCGAAAAGCCTTTTTATAACGTCTTATATCTTCACAACGTATGGAGATTCTTGTGCAGTCCAAAAAACATTGTTCGATATCGAATCCCGGTTCGGCAAGGGTGCTGAAATCCTCAACCTTGTGCAAGAGAATGCCCATTTAAAATTGCCAGAGAGGCGATCTGCTGCACTATTTCATCAACATAACGGTTATCCATGGGGTTCGATTCTACCGCAAGCCATTTCAGGTTGGAGAGATGCAATAGCGGCGTTAGATCGTTTATGGCATTGGATGAGAGGTCAAGGTACACCAGGACAGAACATCTTTCGATAGGGCTGATCGACGTAATCGCGTTATTCGAAGCAACGATTTTTTTGAGAGATGTACTGTCTTCCAACGCTGAAAGATCATGGACTTTATTGTGGCTCATAAAAAGATATTTCAGATGTTTGTGGGTACAAAGTGGCGTTATATCGTCGATTTCGTTATGGGTGAACGCCAGTTTTTTTAAGGCCGGTAATGACGAAAGAGAGCTGATATCAGTCAGGTTGTTGTCTGAAAGCGATAAGGCTTCCAGCCAATGAAGTTCAAGGAGCTCAAGAGGGATCTCAAGCAGCGATTGACCGCTGAGATCGAGGTAGGGAAGACGCTCTCTAGCGGTTGCTTCAATGCGTTGTTTGACAGCTTCATTCATCAGGGGCCTTTGCTTGAATCTGTCTAACGTCAACGCGAAAACGCGTTTAGATATCTTGTTCGATCACCTTGCGGAACTGTCCGAAATAAACCGCGTCAAGATCGGTTAGACTCATTTCGACATCATTGACTTTAAGGTCGTTACCGCCAACAGTACCGATCTTCTCACAGGCCAAGCCGCCAAGCATCGCTTTGAATGCGTCTGCATTTTCAGGCGCCACTTCGATGATAGCGCGGCTCATTGACTCTGCAAAGATGTCACGGGCGTCGCTGATGTTGTTGATGACAACATCACAGCCCAGACCGCTTGTCGCCGCCATTTTGGCCAGTGCGATCGCAGCACCGCCAGAGCTAAGGTCTTTGGCACATGAGAGAAGGCCT
>JBFEJN010000083.1:0-6889 GCA_041553195.1 Sulfurimonadaceae bacterium | reverse complement strand
GGTCTGGCACTTGCCAGTACGATCAGCGGCTTCATCGGCTTCTTCGCCACGGCCAGAACCTTTAGCCGACACGAGTTTTTAGCTATAATCTCGCTCAAAAAGAGCCTGCTGCTGCTGATCAGCGGCGCATTTTTTACCCTTATTTTACTTTTAGCCAAGGAACTCATCCATGTATATATTTGACTCGGTCACCAAAACGAAAAGAGAGTTTATTCCCCTGAACCCTGAACGTGTCACTCTCTATGTCTGCGGTCCGACTGTGTACGATGACGCCCACCTTGGCCACGCCAAAAGTGCCCTGGTCTTTGACCTGCTCCGCCGTGTTTTAGAGGCCAACGGTCATAATGTGGTCTATGCCAGAAACATCACCGATATCGACGACAAGATCATCAAAAAAGCGGCCGAACAGGGTGTCGGCATTGCTGACATTACAGACAAGTTCACAGAAGCCTACCACCATGACATGTCAGCCCTCGGCGTCGAACGTCCTACGCTTGAACCGAAAGCCACCGAGTCGCTTGACGCGATGTTCGAGCTTATTCAAAAGCTTATCGACAAAGGCCATGCCTACCAAACGGCTGAGGGGGACGTCTACTTCGACACGGCAAGCGACCAGAACTACCTCAGTATCTCCCACCAGAAACAGAACGAAGAGGACCGCCAGGAACGCGTGGAGAGTTCCAGTGCCAAACGCAACCCGGCGGACTTCGCCCTCTGGAAAAGTGTCAGTGACGATAGCCTTACCTACGATTCGCCGTTTGGAAAAGGGCGTCCGGGCTGGCACACCGAATGTTCGGCCATGATCGAAAAGCACCTTGCCGGCAACGACAAGTACGCTATCGATATTCACGGCGGCGGCGCCGACCTGCTCTTTCCGCACCACGAAAACGAAGCGGCACAGACCCGTTGTTCCTCCAACCATGAACTGGCCAACTACTGGATGCACAACGGCTTTGTCAACATCGACGGCGAAAAGATGAGTAAAAGTCTCGGCAACAGCTTTTTTATCAAAGATGCCCTCAAGGTATACGACGGCGAAGTGCTGCGTTTCTACCTGCTGAGCACCCACTACCGCGCCAATTTCAACTTTAACGAACAGGACCTGCTCGCTTCCAAGAAGCGTCTTGACAAGCTCTACCGTCTTAAAAAACGTCTCTTCGGCATGAATGTCAGCGATGAAAAGACACCGATGCAGAGCAAGCTGCTCGAAGCGCTAAACGACGACCTCAACGTCTCCCAGGCCCTTGCCGTCATCGACGAGATGGTCGCCAACGCCAACGAGACCCTCGATGCCAACCCGAAAGACAAGCTCATCAAGCGCCAGACGACCGCTGACCTTGCCTTCATCGAAAAGGTGCTCGGTTTCGGTACCAAAAACCCCTTTGAGTATTTCCAGTTCGGTCTCGACGACGAAACCAAAGCGAAGATCGATGCCCTCGTCGCAGAGCGTACCGAAGCTAAAAAGGAAAAAGACTTTGAACGCTCCGACGCCCTTCGCGATGAGATCATGGCCTACGGTGTCAGCATCATGGACACTGCACAGGGAACCTTCTGGGAGCGCACAGAATGATGGGCTTTGAGATTGTCGCCGTCATCAGTGTCATCAGCATCTTTGCCTGGTTCATCATGGCCGCTAAAAACACCAACAGCCAAAACCGTTTCATCGACGAAGATGACACGGAAAAGAAAAAATAGTCTCGGGCTTTAAAGCTGTCGGTCATACGCTAAGAGAACCTTAGAACGAAAATATAAGACAATCAGGAGGTGCATTATGAATATTCAAACAACAAACAGAACAGTACAAACAAATAAAGAGTCGGTGACCCTTCGATAATTAACCATTGATGTCACCCAAACAGAAATAGATTTGGAGACAAAAATGTATGCACAACTGCAAGAGATCAACAAACGGCCGAAACCGTTTGAATTTTATACGGCTGAAGCATTGTGGGCTGACCCCTATACGTCAGAACAGATGCTTGCTTATCACCTGAACACAGAGATTGATGTCGCATCAAGAAACAGCGCCTTTATCGACAGATCCGTAGAGTGGATTATCTCAGCCTTCTCCATAACGGATCAAAGTTCCATATGCGACTTCGGATGCGGTCCGGGTCTTTACACCTCCGCACTGGCAAAGAGCGGTGCAGACGTCACCGGGATCGACTTTTCGAAGCACTCTATCGACTACGCACGCAACGTTGCACAAAAAGAGGCTCTGGACATTAAGTATGTTCATCAGAACTATCTGGAGTACGAGAGCGACAAGAGCTATGATCTTATAACAATGATCATGTGTGATTTCTCAGCCCTAAGCCCGGTACAGCGAAAACAGTTACTGCAGAAGTTCCATAAACTGCTCAATGACAAGGGCGCGGTTTTACTCGATGTCTACTCTTTGAGAGGGTATGACAGCCGGGAAGAGAACGCCATGTATGAACATCTGCAGCTCAACGGGTTCTGGTCGCCGAACGACTATTACGGCTTCGTCAATACCTTTAAATACGACGACGAAAAAGTCGTACTGGACAAGTATACGATCGTCGAAGAACAAGGTTCCAAAGTCGTCTACAACTGGCTGCAATATTTCAGTGTCGAGGCGCTGAAAGAGGAGTTCGAACGTTGCGGCTTCACCATCAAAGCACTCTACGACGATGTGTCAGGTACTGAATACTCCGATAAACATACGGAATTCGCCGTTATCGCCGTAAAAAACAGCTAAAAAACAAAATAGAGATGCCGTGTTGCATCTCTATTTAGACCGCCATGGAACAGAGCGTTCTCTCTCACTCTTTTCAACAGAAGTAACTCAAATTATTAATTTCTGATGTATCATTCCCTTATCTATCTTTTGACACTTTAAAGACTTACTGTAGACCACCGGGCACTTGTCCCGTCGACGCCAAACCTTCAAAAAACAGTAGCGCACTTTAAAGTCTATACCTGTACCAAAAGGAACACCGCGGTGGAACCTGTCTTTAAACCTAAACTTTTCAGTGTCCTCAAAGAGGGGCTGACAAAAGAGCAGCTGCTCTCCGACATCTTGGCCGGCGTGGTTGTCGGCATCGTTGCCCTGCCGCTGGCGATCGCCTTTGCCGTTGCATCGGGCGTCTCTCCCGAGAAAGGGTTGATCACCGCTGTTATCGCCGGTTTTCTCATCTCGTTCTTCGGCGGCAGCAGAGTGCAGATCGGCGGCCCGACGGGCGCATTCATCATCATTGTCTACGGTATTATCGAGCAGTACGGCATCGACGGCCTCATTATCTCTACGGTAATGTCCGGGGTCATACTGGTCCTCTTCGGCCTCTTAAAACTGGGCGCCCTGTTAAAATATTTTCCCTACCCGCTTATCGTCGGTTTCACCAGTGGGATCGCCCTGGTCATCTTCTCCACACAGGTCAAAGATGCGCTGGGTCTGCCTATCGACAAACTGCCTTCCGAATTTCTTGACAAATGGCTCGTCTACTTTTCGCATCTGCACGAAGTCAACGGTTATGCACTCGCCATAACAGCGGCCACCATCGCGATTACGGTCTATTCCGTCAAATATCTCAAGAAAGTACCCGGCTCGCTTGTGGCGATTGTCCTCATTACGACCGTTGTCCAGCTGGCAGGCATACCGGTAACGACCATTGAATCCTTTTTCGGCGACATCCCCAACACCATCGATTTTGTGTTGCCCTCCTTTGAGCTGAGTACCCTCTCGGTCTACATTGCCCCCGCCATGACCATCGCCCTGCTCGGAAGTATCGAATCGCTGCTCTCGGCCGTTGTCTCTGACGGTATGATCAGCGGAAACCACCGCTCCAATACCGAACTGATCGGCCAGGGGATCGCCAATATCGTGACACCGTTTTTCGGCGGCATCCCGGCCACAGGCGCGATTGCCAGAACGGCGACCAACGTCAAAAATGGCGGAAGGACCCCTATTGCCGGTATGGTCCACGCCTTGACGCTGTTGATGATCATGCTCTTTTTCGGCAGTTTCGCCAAACTCATACCAATGTCCTGTCTTGCAGGGATCTTGATCGTGGTTGCCTACAACATGAGCGAATGGCGTGCGTTCAGAGCCATTCTGAAAGACTCCCCTTTTGACATCATCGTCTTGTTGTCGACGTTTTTTCTGACCGTACTGGTCGATTTGACCGTGGCGATCGAAGTCGGGGTCGTCCTGTCCGCGCTGCTCTTTATGAAACGCATGGCCGATATCGGCGTCAAGGCGCAGAGTGAACTCGACAGCGACGTCCTCGACGACTACACGGACCTGCCGGAAGGCATCGCGATCTATGAGATCAGCGGACCGCTGTTTTTCGGTTCGGCAAAGCAGTATGCCCAGACCATCAAGGAGATCGGCTTTAAAAGCAAGATCCTCATAATCCGCATGCGGCATGTCCCTTTTGTCGACTCAACCGGCCTGCACAACCTCCAAAACATGATCAAGACCCTCCAGGATTACGGCGTCAAGATCGTCCTCTCGGGTGTCAACAACACCGTCATGAAAGATCTCAAAGAGCACCACCTCTCCTCCATGATCGGAGAGGCCAACATCCTTTCATCCTTCGATGCTGCCGTCAACCACTCCATCGCTGCCCTGTCACGCAACGAGAATGTAATCGGAAATGAACCCATGACAAAAGGAGCTCATCATGACGATCGGTAACGGGTTGATCGTCGCCGGCATCGTGTTGATCCTTGCCGGATTTGCCTACAAGTTCGGTCTGCTCAACTCGTTCGGCAACCTTCCCGGCGACATCCGGTACGAGGGCAAAAACAGCCGCTTCTATTTTCCCATCGTCACCATGCTGCTTATCTCCGTTGTACTTTCACTGCTGCTCGCCTTTTTCAAAAAATAGCAGAGGCGCTTGAGCCCTGTTTTACAACAAGCGGTTATCCAACCTTTGCAGATTTCTTGTATAATCTAACAGAGTCATTTCCAAACACGCATTTTTACAGCGTTTAAAGGAGTCAACATGTTTCGTTATCTGCTGCCACTGTTTTTACTTTTTATGGTCGGTTGTTCGCACAAGGTCGACACCGACTTTGACCCTTCCTACAAAACAGAACTACTCAAAACATTTGCCGTCGTTCATACAAGTAAAGGCGCTCCCGAAACACTCGACGATGAACGTATTGTTGCCGCCATCACCCATGAACTCGAGGGCAAAGGGTATCTGGCCGTGTCCAAAGAAACGGCAGATTTTCAGGTCACCTTTCAAACCCGGTTCGAAGAAGATGTTCCTTCCAATGTCAGTTTTGGATTCGGTTTCGGGACCTATTCGAGCGGGGTCGGCACTTCTGTCGCTACAACGCGTAACGTCACCAACGACCAGGAACACATCGACATCTATATGGTCGATCCAAAGACTAAAAAGACCTTTTGGCGTGCTTCTGAGAGCAGAAAATACCGCGATTTTAAGACCCCTCAGCAGCGCAGCGACTATTTTGACAAGATCATAGCTTCCATGCTTAAGACCTTTCCTGTTCAAGCGTTGAAAGGCAAGTGACAGATGTCTGACTCCTTCAACAACATCTCTCAAAAAGCGGGTATGCCGCCCGGAACGCTGGTCCATGTCGGTGCCGTCCTCGAAGCCGAATCGAGAATCTCGCTGATCAATTTTACTAAAGAGGGTCTTGTCGAAAAGAGCATCACGTCCATCGATGAACTGCTCGAATACAAAGAGAACACGAACATTACCTGGGTCAATGTCGAAGGCCTGCACAATGTCGCGCACATCGAGGCAATCGGCAGACTTTTCAATGTTCATGCCCTGATCCTCGAAGACATCCTTAACGCCCACCAGCGGCCAAGATTCGAAGAGGCCGAGAGCTATCTCTATGTCGTTCTTAAAAGCCTCTCGCTCAAGGACAAGGCCTTCTCCGTCAATTACGAGCAAGTCAGTATTTTGCTCTTTAAAAACTTTGTGATCACCTTTAAAGAGCGAAAAGACGATCTTTTTCTACCGCTGTACAAACGCCTGAAAAATGTACAGGCCCGTCTAAGAACGGAGGGCTCAGACTATCTTACCTATGCCATTTTAGACCTCATTGTCGACATGAACTTTTCACTGCTCGACTCGCTGGATGTCATCACTGACGCTATCGAAGATGAGTTATTGACAGACCCAACGCCTGAGACGTTGCTTCAAATCCAGCAGATCAAGCGCGAACTTATATTTATCCGTAAATCTGTTTCACCGCTTAGAGAACTTCTCACTGCCATTCTTAGAAGCGACACCACTCTGATCGCCAAACAGAACCACCCCTATTTCAGAGATATCTATGACCATAGCCTCCATATAACGGAAGAGATCGAGACCTACAGAGATATTTTGACGGGGTTGCTGGACATCTACATCTCCAGCGTCAGCAACAAGATGAACGAAATTATGAAAGTACTGACGGTATTCGCCTCTATCTTTATCCCGCTGACCTTCATTGCCGGGGTTTACGGCATGAATTTTAAGTATATGCCGGAACTGTACTGGAAATGGTCCTATCCGACACTGTGGGTCGGGTTCATCGTCTTTTCCGTTGGCCTCTTTCTCTTCTTCAAAAAGAAGAAGTGGGTCTGAGACCAATGCAGCGCAATCATACGCTGACACTCGTGATGGAACGTCTACGCCAAAGAGATATCCACGGACGAAAAAGCGCACTTTGCATAAAATCTGAGTACCATACGGCATGCAAAACTATGATGTGATCGTAATAGGCAGCGGTGCCGCCGGAATGATAGCGGCCATTACCGCCGCACGCCGCGGCAAGTCCGTTCTTCTGCTTGAAAAGCTCTCCAAGATCGGCGCCAAGCTCAAGGCGACCGGCGGCGGCCGCTGTAACCTGACCAACACCCTCTCTAACGAAGCCTTTATGGCCCGGTTCGGACGCGAGGGGC
>JBFEJN010000082.1:0-6941 GCA_041553195.1 Sulfurimonadaceae bacterium | reverse complement strand
GTCGTCGGTAAACTCGGCAGCATCGAGAACATCGAAGAGCTGGTGCTTGCACAGCGCGGCAGCAGTACGATCTATGTCAAAGACGTTGCAGCCGTCTCCGTCGGGGCACTGACCCGTTACGGCTATGTCACCAAAGACGGTAAAGGCGAGGCGGTCGAAGGGCTGGTCCTGGGACTCAAAGGGGCCGACTCTTCGAAAACCGTTACCGCCCTCAAGAGCAAACTTTCTGAGATCGAGAAGAGCCTTCCTGAGGGGACCAGGCTATCCATCTTTTACGACCGCAGCGATCTGGTCGGCAAGGCCGTCTCTACGGTACAAAAGGCCCTTATCGAAGCGGTCGTGCTGATCATCATCATTTTGCTGCTGATGCTCGGCGATTTCATCTCCGCGCTCACGGTTGCTCTGATCCTGCCGATGGCGGTCCTGAGCACCTTTATTATGATGCAGCTCTTCGGTATCAGTGCCAACCTTATGAGCCTCGGGGGGATCGCTATTGCCATCGGTATGATCGTCGACTCCGCCGTGGTCATGGTCGAGAACATCGTCGCCTGGCTGGCCCACCCGAAATACAAGAACGAGACCCGCGTCCGTCTGGTCTACATGGCTGCCAAAGAGGTGAGCCTGCCGGTCATCTCCGGTGTCGTCATCATCATCACCATCTTTTCGCCGCTGCTGATGCTTCAGGGTCTTGAGGGCAAACTCTTTGCCCCGGTGGCGCTGAGTATCGTCTTCAGTCTCGGTGCGTCGATCTTCTTCGCCCTCTTCCTTATTCCGGTCATCGCCGAATGGATGATCAAAAACCCATCCGAAGAGCCGACCTGGCTGGTGCGCAAGCTGACCGCTGTTTATGTGCCGAGCCTGCGACAAGCCTTTGCCTATGAGAAGTGGATCTATCTCTTTTTGGTGCTGACTATTCCCTTCACGGTGCTGATGTTCAACAACATCGGTAAGACCTTTATGCCGACCATGGATGAAGGCAACATCGTTATCGGCGTCGAGTCCAACCCCTCCATCAACATTCCTGCCGGTATTGCGCTCAGTACGCAAATCCAGCAGCAGCTCATGGCTGAAGTACCGGAGATCGCCTCCATCATCGCCCGCAGCGGTTCGGACGAGATCGGGCTCGACCCGATGGGACTCAACGACACCGACACCTTCCTGGTGCTCAAACCCAAATCCGAATGGCGCCAGGCTGACCCTGAGTGGCTTCGTGCTCAGATGCGCGAGGTGCTTGAGAAGATCTCGGGCATTGAGTTCGGCTTTACCCAGCCGATCGAAATGCGTACCTCCGAGATGCTCACCGGTGCGCGCGGCGCCGTCGTCGTCAAGCTCTTTGGCGACGATACCGGCGAATTGAACAAACTCGGCGAGTCCATTGCCGAGATCATCCGTCAGAGCGAAGGGAGCGAAGATGTCTACATGCGCCAAAACGGCGGTGTCACCTACAACCAGGTCATCTTTGACAAAAAACAGCTTGCCAAATACGGCATGACCCTCGATGAGGCCGCACAGATCCTCAAAATCGCGGTTATCGGCGAGCAGAGCGGCAAGATCTACGAGGGAATGAAACAGTTCGACATTCTTATCCGCGGGGACTACACCCAGAACAACCTGCCGCTGGAGCATCTCTATCTGACCACGCCTGCCGGTGTGCGGATCACCCTCGCCAACATCGCCCGCATCGAACGTGTCGACGGCAGCGTCGAGATCAAGCATGAGCAGGCGCAGCGTTTTGTCTCCATCCAGACCAATGTCTCCGGAACGGACCTCAGTACCTTTGTCAGCCATATTCAAGAGGCGATCAACACGAAAGTGGTACTGCCGACGGGTTACCGTCTTGAATACGGCGGGGAGTTCAAAAACCAGCAGCGTACGATGGAGCGTCTTATCGTTGTCGTCCCGATCGCACTGGCGGTGATCTTTATGATCCTCTTTTTCACCTTCCGCTCGATGCGTCAGGCCGCAGCGGTCTTTGCGACCATCCCGCTTGCCCTGACCGGAGGGGTCCTGGGTCTTTTCATCACCAACAACTACCTCTCGGTGCCGGCTTCGGTCGGGTTCATCGCCCTGCTCGGTATCGCCGTGCTTAACGGTGTCGTCATGGTCAGCTACTTTAACGAGCTCGTCAAAACGATGCCGCTCCAAGAGGCGGTCATCGAAGGGGCTTCGCGCCGTCTTCGCCCTGTCGTCATGACGGCACTGATCGCGGCCTTCGGTCTTGTTCCGATGCTTTTTGCCACCGGACCGGGTTCGGAGATCCAGAAGCCGCTGGCCATCGTCGTCATCTTCGGATTGATCAGCTCAACCCTGCTGACGCTGTTGATCCTGCCGATTCTTTACCGACGAATTGAATCCAAAAATACAGCACTGGGCGAAGCGTAAGCTTTGACCTTCTACTGATGCAGGCCTTTTCGGCCTGACCTCTTGCACCCGGCAATAGCCGCTTCTTCCCTTAGTCTAATTCTTTTACAGGTATGATACAGCTGTTCTTATCTATGTATTTTTGTTGTCTGAATGCAGCATGAACGATTGGAACTTTAGTATTCAAACCATCTAAACTCAGGTTAAAGAAGAGAGAAATCCGAATGAAACTAACAGGTAAAACAACGATGGTCTTTGTACTGTTGGCGTTGACAACAGCGCTTATGGCAAATGACCAGCCTTCCTACACCATAACAGGGACAAAAGACCCTCGTCTGGATGCATGGTTTATGGCAACCTATGTCAGTCAAAACCCGGATGAAGAGTGTACCTCCAAAAACACCTTCACGGGAGGCCGCCGGTTTGCGTTGGGTGGTCGGACTATCAAAGTCGAAGACGAGAACTACACCATTGAGTTTCCCATTAAAGTGACGGGTGAGAACAACGACTGCGATTATCGGTTCAGAAAACTGGAGCTGGTGATGAAACGGCTTTATGATGATGAATTAGCTTCTATACATTATGTCTTGAGTGACAGGCAAGAAGTCAGTCCTGTCTACTGGAAAACCAAGGGAGGCGCGATGCAGCTTCAACATTCTGACACCCCTCCCTATTTAAGAACCGATAAAAAATATTTCCGTATTGCGAAAGAGTCGACGTTTTTGTGTAAGACGTTTTGGTTCGAAGAGCGGAATTTTAAAGGAAGGGATACTAATCCCCATACCCAATTTCACTGTACGATGCAGATCAATAATGATGTCAACCGAACCTTATACAAAAAAGCACCGGAAGCATATATCTTTTCCCATCCGGAATTTGGGGTTGATAAACTAACGGATGAGATCATGCAAATTGATATTTTAGTAGATGAGAAAAACTGTAAAGCGATTAAAAGTATAGAAGTTTCAACAAATGGAAAAGTAAGAATAAAGCGAAAAAAAGTTCCTGACCATTTCAGAGAGTTAAAAGAGCCAAATTTTTGGCAAAAACTATTTTAAAACGAGGATGTGACAATGGTTAGAATCGGGGTCTTTTTTGACGGTACTGGTAATAACATGTGGAACGACCTGGCGAATGGCTCTACCATATATTACTTTGCATACTCAGGGTATCTGCTGGACGGAGACCGGTAAAAACGGCATCATAAAAAACGCGACCACCATGGCACCGATGCTCAACAGGTAGAAAACCGCCATGAGGGCGCCGGCCCTTCTGCCGGCAAGCACAAAGACAATTCCCAGTTTTACCAGTGAATTGACCGCCGTTGCGATCATGATGCCGTACATCGCCGTCCGTTGCGATATCTTGACCTCTGCGAGCTGCGAAAGCGAAAGGGTGATGGCGTCCACGTCGGTCAGGCCGGATAAAAAGGAGATGACATAGACGCCGGAGTCCCCGAAGTTGGCCTCAAAGATCCCGATCGATCCAAAGATGATGCCGAAGAGAAGGCCCAGCTTCAATGCTTCGGAAAGCGCCAGAGGATTGTTCTTGACCGCAACATTTTCGACCGTATGAACTCTCTCATTTGTATAGAGATAGATCACAAAGGCGAAGCCCGTCAGTGCCGCAGAGAGGTAGGGCAAGGCCAGTGATTTTGCAAGGAGCGGGTTGAACACAGCCGTCTCCATCAGCACACGTATGTACATGATGGTCGAGGCGATAGCCATCCCGCCGGCAAAATTTTTCAAGTGTGCCTGCTGTAATGCATAGAGTTTTGAAAGGGTTATCGTGACCGCCGTCGATGAGACGAGACCGCCGAAGATCCCGGTCAGGTAGACCCCTCTTTTGTTCCCGAGGATCTTGATAGCGATGTAGCCGACAAAGGAGATGCCGGCGATCAGTACGACCATCAGCCATGTCTTGTATGGGTTAAACACCTCGAAGGGACCTATGGTTTTATCTGGAAGAAGCGGCAGTACGACGAAGGTCATCACCAGAAAGAGGGTCGCAGCGGAGATATCAGGCTGGGAGATCTCTTTTTCCACCTTTTGCAGTGAGCTTTTGATCTCCAGCAGAAGCAGCATAATAACGGCAATAAGGACCGCATAGCTTGTCAGTGAAAGATAGATCATCATCCCGAGAACATAGGTCACAAAGGCGGCGATCTCGGTCGTGGAACCGTGATAGGGCGTTTTCAGGGTCTTATAGACGTACGCGATGAGCACTACTAGACCGAACAGCAGAAGCGAGAGATGCAGAAAAAACGGGACCAGCGACTGCATCCACGCACTGAGGTACCCAAGCAGCGCGATCAGTGCGAATGTCCTTACCCCCGCAAAACCGCTGCGCCCCTCATGCTGATAGTAGATCTCGCGCTGCAGCCCGATCATCAGCCCGATGACCAGGGTGATCATGATCTGTTCGATGACTGTTATCTCCATCGTATCCATTTGTACCCCTCAGTAATAATAAATATCGGTAGTGCCACGATGACGATCAATGCCCAATCTTCCCAACCCATTGCCGTGGTGTGAAGCGCCTCCTGCAAAAACGGTACGTAAACGGCGCAAGCCTGAAGCCCCACGGTAAAGGCGATCGCCATCAAAAGCCATTTGTTGCTGAAAAAACCGATGGTCGTAATGGGTTCACGCAGGGAGCGGAAGTTCAGGACGATCATCTTTTCGAGGATGATAATACCTGTAAACGCGACGGTCTGGGCAAGAAGGAGACCATGTTCCGGGTCCTGCGACAGGTAGTGATGGAAGAGCCAAAGGGTGACCAGACCGACATAACTTCCCAACACCGCTACCATGATTATGCCATAGCGCTCAAGGATCGCCTCGTTGACCTTTCGCGGAGGACGTTTCATAATGCCTTTGTCGGCGGGCTCCACCCCCAGTGCGACCGCCGTCATACCGTCGGTGACCAGATTCATCCAGAGGATCTGCACCGCGATGAGGATCAGCGGGCCGCCAAAGAGTATGTTCACAAAGATCGCGATCACTTCGCCGCTGTTGGAGGCCATCAGATAGAGCACAAACTTCTGGATATTGTCGTATTCGCGCCGCCCCTCTTTGACAGCATTGATGATGGAGGCAAAGTTGTCATCGGTCAACACGATGTCGGCGGCACTCTTGGCGACATCCGTCCCTTTTTTCCCCATCGCAATGCCCACATCGGCCTCTTTGAGCGCCGGAGCATCATTGACACCGTCGCCCGTCATGGCAACCACCTCGTCCATGCTTTTGAGTATCTTGACGATCCGGAGCTTGTCCTCGGGTTTCGTTCTGGCAAAGAGCACCCTCTCTTTGAGCTTCTCGGCGAGGGCACGGTCGTCCATCTCCGAGAGCACGGCCGAGGTGATCGCGCTATCCGTCTCCAGACCTATGGCCGCTGCGATCGAACCTGCCGTGTCCGGGCTGTCTCCGGTGATCATAATGACCTTGATACCGGCATCTTTTGCCATCCGGACCGCTTCGGGGACCTCCTCGTGCGGCGGATCGATGATCCCTACGATACCCAGCAGGACCAGTCCGCTCTCTACACCCTCCTCTGTAAGCGGTGTCGTCTCCGGTACCCTTCGAAAAGCAAGGGCCAAGGTACGCAGCCCGCTTACCGCCATACGCTTGTACTGCCGTGCGATCTCTTCGCGCCCGCTCTCATCCAAGGCAACTGTGTCACCGCCTCGAAAGAGTTGGGTACATCTTTCCAAAATGACCTCCGGAGCCCCTTTCACATAGGCCGTCAGTCCCTCCTCTTCGTGGACAAGGACACTCATCCGCTTTCGGGTCGAATTAAACGAGAACTCGCTGACAAGGCTCTCATGTTCTTCGTCATAGAGCCACGCTTTGTAGGCTGCGACCACCAAGGCCGCCTCTGTCGGCTCACCGAGTGCTTCCCAGCCTGCATCGCTCTTTTGGACCCTGGCATGGTTGCACACCAGGCCGCATTTCAAGAGCAGCATCAGGTCGGCATGCTCTTTGTAATCGACCTTGGTGCCGTTGACCTCAAAATGGCCGCGGGGGTCATAGCCGCTGCCGGTCACCTCGATCTCTCCGGAGGGAAGCCAGATGGTTTTGACGGTCATCTGGTTCTGCGTCAGCGTGCCGGTCTTGTCCGTACAGATCGTGGTTGCAGCGCCCAGGGTCTCCGCCGCCTGCAGACGCCGCAGCAGTGCTTTTTGTCTGGCCATCGCCTTGATTCCCAGCGCCAGAGTGATCGTCACGACAGCAGGGAGACCTTCGGGCACGACCGCCACCGCCAGGGCCACACCGGTCAGGAACATCTCTACAAGGTCTTTGCCCAACAGCCAGCCGACCAGAGCGACAAGTATGGAGATGGCAACCGAGTAGATCCCCAGTTTTTTTCCCAAAACGGCAAGCTGTTTCTGCAGCGGGGTCGGTTCCGCTTTGACCTTCTGTGTCATCGTTGCGATCTGGCCGAACTGCGTCTGCATCCCCGTCTCGACGACCAGACCCGTTCCGCGCCCGTTGACGACGGCTGTCCCCATCCAGGCCCTGTTGGACTGGCCTGAAAGCGGCGTCTCTTCGTCGACAATATCACTTCGTTTCGCAACGGAC
>JBFEJN010000081.1:0-7104 GCA_041553195.1 Sulfurimonadaceae bacterium | reverse complement strand
AGCCTAACGGCTTTTATTGATGTTACTTTACTCCTTAAAAGCAAGCCCCCAGCTTACTTTGTTTAACAGGAGATATCCTTCGGATTCACTCCAACACAACCTACCCCAAATCTGAAACTTTTTACTGTTTACGAACTTTTTACTGTTTGTGAACTTTTTTGATGAGCTTCGCCATCATGCAGTTTGACACTTTTTTGCACTCACCTTTTTTCTTTTCTGTCCACGAATTCCACGAATTGACACGAAAGAAGTTACTGAACTAAAAAAATTCTGCTCTTGCTCTTTACGATGCGGAATTTTACGACTCGTAATTTAGTTGCTCCCTGCATGGGGCTTTAGCCCTGTAAGTCCCGCCCATGCATTGGACTATTTGTCCTGATAATTCGTGCTCTTTCGTGTAATTCGTGGACAATTTAACTTTTATCTTTTCATCCACGAATTACACTAATTGACACGAATGTAAGTTGTTTTCTTCTTTTCTAAGATCCAATCTCTTTCATTCGTGTTCTTTCGTGAAATTCGTGGACAGATAGTCTTGCTCTTAGATTCGTAGATAATTTTTGCAGTAGATTATAAAAGAGAGTAGAAAGTGTGGGTAGAAGAGTCTACCCGTAAGAAGATTACATCAATCCCCGCATCATCAGATACCAGTACATCGGTTTGAGCATATACAGATCGAACGCCCACCAGATCCAGCGCGGTTTTTCCGGCGCCAGGAAGGGAATAGAAGGTGCGAGACCGTCGTAGTTGAACTCTGCCATGATGATCTGGCCGTAATTGACCTTCAGCGGGCAGACCGTATAGCCGTCAAATTTCTCTTTGAGGGCTTGTCCCTGCATCTGGGCAATGAGGTTGGCGACCATGATCGGTGCGTGGTGACGGGCACTTCCCCCCGTCTTACCCATAGGAATACCACAGACATCACCTATACCGAAGACGTTCGGGTAACGGCGGTGCTGCAGGGTCTCTTTGTCGACTTCGAGCCACCCTTTCGCACTTCCTTTTTGCCAACCCAGCGGTGAGTCAACAACAGACTGTGCGGCACTCATCGGCGGAACGATGTGGATAAAGTCATACTCCATCTCGACCAATTCGCGCTTGGTGATAGTGTCGTAGGCTTCCAGCTCCTCGTCATATTGACCCTGGATCTCATAGGTGTGTTCAAACGTGGCGATCTTGTCATAGGCATCGATGGCTATAAGGTTGTGTTTGAACTTGTTTGTAATGCTCTCATACTGGTTTTGAACCTCTGCAAGTGACTCGGCGATCGGCTTTAAGCCAAAGAGCGAGCCGGCGCTTGTTGCAAAGGTGTAGTCAGCAGAAAGTCCCTCTTTTTTGAGGTGGTCGGCAGAAAGGTAGAGGATCTTTTGCGGGGCACCGCCGCATTTGATAGGGGTGTTGGGCTGTGTGTAGATGACACGCGGTCTCTTGCCTGGAGAGGTCGCTGCGGCCTCTTTTAGCGCATTGAACCAATCCCAGGTGATCGAACCGCCGTCGGTCGTCCCTTTTTCGATGTTGTTCAGATAGACACTCGAAATACCTTTGGTCCCGATATCCTCTTTTTTCAAGCCCCTGATCCAGTCATAGTGGTAGTCAATACCGGCGGCAACGACCAGGTAGTCATAATCGACTCTCTCTCCGCTGCGTGTCTCAAGCGTATTGTTGTCGGGGTCAAAATGTTTGACCTCGTCTTTGATCCAGTTGACGTCATCGGGGATAAAGTCACTGTTTGGTTTAATGAGATCATCGTGCAGATAGAGACCGGCAGCTTCAAAGACCTGGCCGGGCTGGTAGACATGCAGCTCATTGGGCGCAATGATCGTGATGTCCGGGTTTTTGATAGCGGAATGCAGTCGTGCAAGCGCCATAATACCACCGGCACCGGCACCGACAATGACGATCTTGCCCGTTACGTCGGCTGCAGCAGCCGATGTAACAGAACTTGAGGCGGTGGAGGCCAGGACGCCGGCGGCAATAGGAGATAGTCCCATCAGCTTGATGGCATCACGGCGTGAAAGCATCTCAGGGTTACTGCTTTTTTTGAGCAGTTCTTTAATATCATTCGTTTCCATGTGTGCAAACCTTTACGTTTAATGGTCTATTCTAACGTAGATAGATTAAAAAAAATTTATTATTCCTATAAAACCAAACGCTTGTGATGAAAATATAATGAAAACTAAAATATAGTTGTGAACAGACCCCGACAAAGAGACTTTCAATCTAAACAAGGCGACTTTTAGTTAGAATCACGCAAATAAAATATCTTCAAATATGTTCTGCCTATTGTATTGGTGGGCGCTTTGAAAGAGGATGAAATATATGAGCGCAATTGCGATAAAACACAATGATGAGGTCATCGATCTTTTAACGGCTGAAGCACAGGGCATTTCGGGCGAAGAGATCGAACTCGACAACTCTCCCGAATCCCTGGAAGTCCTTCGCCACTCTACGGCGCACCTGATGGCACAGGCGATCAAGTCACTCTACCCGGATGCAGAGTTTTATGTCGGTCCGGTGGTCAAAGAGGGTTTTTACTACGACTTCAAGACCAAAGAAGAGATCGGCGAGGGTGACCTCAAAAAGATCGAAAAAGCGATGCTGGGGTTTGCCAAGAAGAAGTACCCGATAGAGCGTTATGAGATCACAATGGACGAAGCGAAAGAGAAATTCGCGAACGACCACCTTAAGCTTGAGGTCATGAAACGTATTCCGAGCGAGACAGTCTCGATCTATAAACAGGGCGAGTTCGAAGACCTTTGCCGCGGGCCGCACCTGCCGGACATCGGTCAGATCCGTTATTTCAAACTGACCAAGATCTCGGGTGCCTACCTGGGCGGTGACTCTAAAAACGAGATGTTGACCCGTATCTACGGTATCGCCTTCGCGGACAAAGAGACGCTCAAGGCGCACCTTGACATGATCGCCGAAGCCGAAAAACGTGACCACAGAAAGATCGGTGCGCAGATGAAGCTCTTTACCTTCCGTGAAGAGGTAGGCGCCGGTTTCCCGATCTGGCTGCCTGCCGGCGGACGTCTTCGTGCCCGTCTGGAAGCACTGCTCTTTAAAGCACACCGTAAACGAGGCTATGAGCCGGTACGCGGTCCGGAGATGCTGCGTTCTGACCTCTGGATGACCTCGGGTCACTACCAGAACTACGGCGAGAACATGTACTTTACCAACATCGACGATGTGGAGTTCGGTGTCAAACCGATGAACTGTGTCGGTCACATCAAGGCGTATGAGGATGAGCCGCACTCGTACCGCGACCTTCCGTTGAAGTATTTTGAGTACGGCGTGGTCCACCGTCATGAGATGACAGGGGCGCTCCACGGTCTTTTCCGTGTGCGTGAGTTTACGCAGGATGATGCGCATATCTTCTGTACGGCTGAGCAGATCGAAGAGCAGATCATTGAAGTCGTTGACTTTGTCGACAAGATCATGAGCACCTTTAACTTCGACTACAAGATGATGATCTCGACCAAGCCGGAAAAAGCGGTCGGTGACGACGCGGTATGGGAGATCTCGACCAATGCACTGAAAACGGCGATGGACAAGAACAACCTTGTCTATGAGATCGATGAGGGGGGCGGTGCCTTCTACGGACCGAAGATCGATATTAAGATCACCGATGCGATCGGGCGTGAATGGCAGTGTGGAACGATCCAGCTCGACTTCAACCTGCCGGAGCGTTTTGAGCTCGAATACAGCGGTGATGAAAACAACAAAATACAGCCGGTAATGATCCACAGAGCAATTTTAGGTTCGTTTGAACGATTTATTGGTATATTAACAGAACACTATGCGGGTGAGTTCCCGATGTTCGTTGCGCCAACGCAAGTTGCCATCGTCCCAATTGCCGAACCGCACAACGCATATGCCAAGGAGTTGGCAGACAAACTGATCGATTTGGGCGCTGACAGCGAGATCTTCGCGAAGAACGAGAGCCTGAACAAACGTATCAGAACTGCTGAAAAAGGGCGCGTTCCGATGATCATCGTCCTGGGTGACGATGAAGTAGAAAACAAGACGATTGCGATCCGTGACAGACGCAGTCGTGAACAATATAATCTTAGTGAAGCCGAGTTCTTGACTATGATCCAACAAAAAATCAATGAGGTAAATTTTTGAACCGAAAAAAAGACAACACCATAATGAACGAAGACATTCGCGTCAGCGAAGTTCGTTGTAATGTAGATGGCGGCGAGTCGTTAGGCATTATCCCAACAAAAGAAGCATTGGAAAAAGCGGACGAGATGGGTCTTGACCTTGTTCTTATTGCACCGGATGCAAAACCGCCGGTCGCCAAGATCATGGATTATGGCAAGTTCAAATACCAGGAAGAGAAAAAGAAAAAAGAGCAGCGTAAAAACCAGATCAAGGTTGAGGTCAAAGAGATCAAGCTGTCTGTGAAGATCGCTGAAAATGATATCAGCTACAAAGTCAAACATGCACGCGAGTTCCTGGAAGAGGGCAAACATGTCAAGTTCCGCGTTTTCCTTCGCGGACGTGAGATGGCCCACCCTGAAGCAGGGCGTGATGTCCTTCTGCGCATCTGGCCGATGGTCGAAGATATCGGTGTTATGGACAAGTCGCCGCGTTTTGAAGGGCGTTACTACAACATGCTGGTTCTACCAAAAAAAGACGACAAAAAGAAGTAAAACTTCCAGCTTCGGCGCATCTTGCGTCCAACTCAGACGCTCCACGCACAGCAGTGCGCTATCGGCCTGAGTTAAACACAACCTCCACCAAATCTGAAAGTTTTACGAATTTGATCTTTGATGAGCTGTGCCATCTTCAGATTCACTCCGGTACAACCTCCACCAAAACAAGGGTACCGCTCGCGAAGCGATGTTTCTCTGAAATCTGAAAGTTTTACGAATTTGATCTTTGATGAGCTTCGCCATCAATTCTTTTCACCTGAACATTTTACAAATTTGAGCTGTTTTGATGCGCTGCGCCATCTTTTGAGACACTGCTTTTTTTGATCATTAATCTGTGCAAATCCTCATAATCTGCTGATCATCGCTCTAGCTCTTAATTCGTGCTCTTTCGTGTAATTCGTGGACTATTTTGCTCTTTAATCCCATGAATCCCACTAATCTGTGGGCTGACGCTCTTGCTCTTTCTTTTTATCAGCTAATTAAACAGATTATGGGGATTAGATTATTTGAAAGCTGCTGACGGATGCTCTTGCTCTATAGTTCGTGCTGTTTCGTGAAATTCGTGGACGATTTTGCTCTTTAATCCTGTAAATCCCACTAATCCGTGGGGAAGATTGCTCTTACTCTTTGAGGTGATACGAGGCACGAACTACTGTGTAAACAGCACCGCCATGATCTCTTCGTCGCTTTTGTCCTGGGCTTTTTCGGAGAGAAAACGGAGGTATTTGTGGGCGTACTGTTTGCAGACCAGCTCTTTGTCGTCAAGCAGCAAGAGGTAGGGGCTGATGAGATGCTGATAGAGGCGGCTGTTAGGGTCTAAGGCATAAAGCAGATCCATCAGTTGACCTCCGGAGAGTCTGAGGTTGAGTGCGAAACTGTAGAGAGTGATAAGCGCTATTGCATGCAGTTTATAGTCACACTCTTCGCTCTCGGTTTTGAGGCACTGCTCTTCGAGGTAACGAAACTCTTCTTCAGCTTGTATGATCATACGGATTAAATCTGTTTCTGACATAAAAAAAGTATAGCAAAATAAAGTGTCTGGAAAGTGTGCGGGTGATTATTTTTTCTACCATTGATAAAGAGGAATGTTGCGAGAGGGAGAGATCTGTCTGCTGCGGCACGCTTTTGAAATAACAAATGTGTATTTTAATAGAGATTTGGCTATAATCACGGACTTATTTTGCGCAAGACGCAAGATAGTTAAAATTAGAGAGGAGTCACTATGCCTAAGATGAAATCAGTTAAAGGCGCTGTAAAGCGTTTTAAAGTGAAAAAAAATGGCTCGATCAAACGTGGAACAGCGTTTCGTAGCCATATCTTGACTAAGCAAGATGCAGCAACTCGTCGTAAACAAAATACGCCTAAAACAGTTGCAGCCGTTGATGCTAAAAACATCAAAGCGATGATCGCGTAAGCAATCATTTCACAAAATTCTCCAGTTTAAAGCTGGGCAAGTCCACCAACTATGTGGCACCTATAGATCGAAAAAGATCATAGAGTAAAGAAAAGGAAAAAATATGCCAAGAGTAAAAACAGGTGTCGTAAGACGTCGTCGTCATAAAAAAGTATTAAAACTAGCTAGAGGTTTTTTCTCAGCTCGTCACAAGCACTTCCGTAAAGCGAAAGAGCAACTAGAACACAGTATGTATTATGCATTCCGTGACCGTAAACAGAAAAAGCGTGAGTTCCGTAAACTATGGATCATCCGTATCAATGCTGCATGTCGTTTGAATGACATCAACTATTCTCGTTTCATCAACGGTTTGAAAAAAGCCGGTATCGAACTAGATCGTAAGATCCTTGCTGACATGGCAATGAACGATGCAGCTGCATTCTCTGCTGTCGCAGCACAGGCAAAAGCTGCCCTCTAATTTTTATTGTCAGGACCTTCGGGTCTTGACACCCCTCAGTCACCCCTCCAAACCAAAAAAATTATCTCCCATCGATAGAATATAGATTATTCACTAAACGCTTCTCTTTTGTACGATAAAGCATTTAGTGCTTTCCATGCATTGAACTGTTGGTTCTTATCCACGAATTCCACGAATTAACACGAAAGAGTTTTTGTACTAAAAAATTCTGCTCTTGCTCTTCAATTCGTGCTCTTTCGTGGAATTCGTGGACAACTTTGCTCTTTAATCCTAAAAATCCCACTAATCCGTGGGCTGAGGCTCTTGCTCTTTCTTTTGATCAGCAGATTTAACAGATTATGAGGATTATTCTTTTGAAAACTGCTCTTCAATCTGTGCAAATCTGCGTAATCTGCTGATAAGAACCAACAGTCCAGTGCAGGGAGCAACTAAATTGTGAGTCGTAAATCGGATACAAAAACTCGCTTTGCAGTGCATGGGAACAACTTGGTTGTGAGTCGTGAATCTGCTGACGGATGCTCTTGCTCTGTAATTCGTGGTCATTCGTGAAATTCGTGGACAACTTTGCTCTT
>JBFEJN010000080.1:0-7928 GCA_041553195.1 Sulfurimonadaceae bacterium | reverse complement strand
TTTTACGAGTATGCCAAGACCTTTTCAAAAGTCCTGATGGAACTGCTGCCGTTCATCGGCTTTATCGACAAGGAATTTGAACGCTTTGACCACTATCAGGCGCGTGTCCATTTTGCCCGAGCGAAAGATCTTTCCATCATCAAAGCCCAAAAAAGCCGGGAGATCAAGCTGGTCGGTTTCGAGCATCCGGCCATACACAAGCCAAAACCGGTCTCCGTAGACTTCTCGAAGTCGGTGTTGATGATCACCGGGGTCAATGCCGGCGGTAAGACGATGCTTTTAAAGGCGATATTGTCGGCAGCGTTGATGGCCAAATATCTTATCCCGATGAAGCTCAACAAACACCAGTCGGTCATCGGTAATTTTAAACGTTTCGAAGCGATCATCGACGACCCGCAGAATGTCAAAAATGACATTTCGACCTTTGCCGGTCGTATGCAGCAGTTCTCACAGCTCTTCTCGCAGAACGATGCCCTTGTCGGGGTCGATGAAATCGAGCTGGGAACGGACAGTGATGAAGCGGCGGCACTTTTTAAAGTGATCCTCGATGACCTCATAGCCAAAGGGCAGAAGATCGTTGTTACGACCCACCATAAACGCCTTGCCTCGTTGATGGCTGACCGTGACGATGTGGAACTGATGGCGGCGATCTATGACGAAGAACACCGTCTGCCGACCTATGAGTTTCTGCAGGGGATCATCGGCAAGTCTTATGCCTTTGAGACGGCTCTGCGCTATGGGATCATGAACTCTGTCGTCGAACGTGCCAAAAAGGTCTATGGCGAAAACCATGAAAAGCTGAACCTGCTTATTGAACGGGGCGCTGAACTCGAACGCGAACTCAAGGTGAAACTGGCCCGTCTGGACGAAAAACTTGCCGCCGTCGAGAGTCATGAACGCGACCTCAAAGAGCAAAAAGTGCAGTTCGACATCAGCCTTGCAGAGGAGCGCAACCGACTCAAGATGAGTTATGAACGCTCTATCGCTATGGCCAAAGAGGCGGCACGTCAAAGTGACACCAAAAAGGTCCATCAGATGATGAACGAGGCGAACCGGGCACTGCCGAAAGAGACTTTGCCGAAACAAGCCCTGCCGCATGAGTTCAAGGTGGGAGACTATGTCAAATATCGAAATGCCAAGGGCACCTTGATCAGCCTGAAGGCAAAGGAAGCAATGATCGAAGTCGAAGGAATGCGTCTTCGTGTCAAACGTGACGAACTGCGTCCTTCCGGTAATCCTCCCAAGAAAAAGACCAAAACGCAGGTGAGTCATAAAATAGAACGCCGAAGCGGTCTGACGCTGGATCTGCACGGACTGCGTGCAGAAGAGGCTGAAGAGAAGATGGACAAATTTCTTTCCGATGCCCTGATCGACGGCTGGGATGAAGTCGTTATCTATCACGGTATCGGTACCGGTAAACTCTCGTACGCCGTTAAGAAATTTTTAACGTCACATCCAAAAGTGAAGTCCTTTGAGGACGCGCCTCAGCACATGGGCGGTTTTGGTGCTAAAATAGTACGGCTGTAGAGGAGGACAGGATGGAAAATTTACAAGACGTTATTCGTTTAGGTGCTAAATTGGACATCCTGTATGTCGAAGATGACAAGGCGCTTCTTTATGAGACAGGCAGTATTTTAAGCAAGATATTCAGGAGTGTGGACACTGCGACCAACGGTGCAGAAGGACTTTTGAAATTTACCGAAAACAGCTATGACCTGGTCATCACTGATATTGAGATGCCGGAACTCAACGGACTGGAACTCTCCCAAAAGATCAAAGAGATCGATCCGCAACTTCCGATTGTCGTTATCTCGGCCTATTCGAATAGCTCGTATCTTATCGAGGCGATCAATATCGGGATCAACTATTATATTTTGAAACCGATACTCTTATCGCAACTTCTCTCGACGCTGCGCAGTGTGGTCGAACTCATCGAAAACAGGCAGGTGGCTTTTGAATGTCAGCAACGTGAGGTGCAAGCGTCCATACGTATGGCCAATGAAAAGCTCTTTAATACGATGACAAAGGCCTCTCCGAATCCGATCATAGTCTGTGACGGACGTCATGTTTCCTTTTATAACGAAGCGTTTGCAGGCCTTTTTGAGCCCAGAGAAATAGAGTATTTAAAAAGGGAAGAGTCACAGCTCTTACATTTTTTAGAACACAAGATCGGGATCGATCTGCTCTTTGAAAACGACAAAGAATTTGTCGAAAAATTGAATTTCGAGCAGCTTGAAAATGGGATTCCGGTGAAGATCTCACTAAAGACGAAGCTTGGAACGAAGATCTATCTGATGCTTAAAAACAGGCTTCAGATAGACGAAGATAATGTTATGGTGATGTTTACCTTTAATGACATTACGGCACTTTCATATCAAAGTATTCAGTTGAAAGCGTATGACAAGGCGATCGGAAAAATTGCCGAAGTCGATTTTAAGAGTGCCGGCAAACGAGACAAAATCGAGATTATCGATAAAACCACTTTTGAGACGGAGTCGTAATACAGATGACAAAAGAAGAGTATTTACAGAATATAGAATTGTTAAACAAGTATGCCCATTACTATTATGTACTGGATGATCCGTTGACGACCGATGAAGTGTATGACAAACTGTACCATGAGGTCCTCTCTTTTGAAGAGCAGCACCCCGGCGAGATCGTGCCGAACTCTCCAAGCCAGCGCGTCGGGGGAACTCCCCTGGACAAATTTGACAAGGCAGCCCACCCGAGCCGGATGTGGTCGCTCGAAGATATCTTTAATGCAGATGAGCTCAAAAAGTGGCTTGAGAAGAGCGGTAAGCTGGTCGACAATATCAGTTTTTACTGTGAACCGAAGTTCGACGGTGCCAGTCTTAACCTTATTTATGAGAATGGACGTCTTGTTCAGGCCATAACCCGGGGTGACGGGGTTGTCGGCGAAGATGTGACGCAGAATGCGAAAACGATTCAGAGTATTCCGCTGCATATCGCCCATAAAGAGAAGATCGAGATCCGTGGCGAAGTGGTCATTTTTAAAGAGGAATTCGAAAAGATCAATATGGCACGGGCAAACGAAGGTGAGGCCCTTTTTGCCAACCCGAGAAATGCGGCAGCAGGCTCACTCCGCCAACTCGATTCCAAGGTCACCGCCAAACGGAATCTGGTCTTTTTACCCTATGGAATAGGTACGAACAGCCTGGAAGAAAAGCTCTTGCACAAGCGTATGGAACTTGTCTACAGCTGGGGGTTCAGAGAACCGCCTCTTCGCAAGACAACGGCAGGGTTTGACGCCATCGAAGATGTGTATGAGCAGATGAAAGAGGAGCGCGACAATTACGCGATGATGCTTGATGGTATGGTCATCAAGGTCGACCAGGTCGAAGCGCAGCAGGAGATGGGTTATACGGTCAAAGTCCCCCGCTGGGCCGTAGCGTACAAATTTCCGGCAGTCGAGAAGATCACGACCCTCAAAGAGATCATTTTGCAGGTGGGACGCAGCGGGGCTGTGACACCTGTGGCGGTGGTCGAACCTACACCGATCGAAGGGGTGGTGGTAGAACGCGCTTCACTGCATAACTTCGATGAGATCGACCGTAAAGATATCCGTATCGGCGATAAGGTGATCATCTTGCGTTCGGGCGATGTTATTCCCAAGATCGTCAAAGTGCTGACCCATGAACGCGACGGTTCCCAAACGCCGTTTGTCCGTCCGACTGCGTGCCCGGTCTGCGGCAGTGAACTGCTTGACGAAGGGGCCTTGACAAAATGTCAGAACCTTTCGTGCTCGGCAAGAGTGGTCAATGCCATTATCTATTTTGCCTCCAAGCCCTGTCTTAATATCGACGGCTTGGGTGACAAGATCGTCGAGACACTTTATAGCGGGGGATTGATCAACAATGTTATCGACCTCTTTTCACTGACACTCGATCAGCTTCTGGCGCTAGAAGGGTTCAAAGAGAAGAAGAGCGAGAAACTTCTGGCTGCTATTACCGGGGCCAAGGGGTGTGAATGTTGGCGTTTTATCAACGGCCTGGGTATCGAACATATCGGTGAAGTGGCTTCTAAGACACTGTGTCAGCATTTCGGTCTGGAGTTTGATAAGGCGACGAAAGAAGAACTTATCGCTATTGACGGATTTGGTGAAGAGATGGCTAATGCGCTTTTAGAGTTTGTCCGGGTCAACCGTGAGGACATCAAGACGCTTGAAGCGATTTTACAACCGGCGGAACCGGCGCAGAAAGAAGAGGCTGCCGAGAACCCGTTCAAGTCTAAAACAGTGGTCTTGACCGGCTCGATGAGTGAGTCTCGCGGCAACATTAAAGTGATGCTGGAAGCTTTGGGCGCAAAAGTCTCCGGTTCCGTCTCCAAAAAGACCGATTATGTGATCTATGGCGATGATGCCGGAAGTAAATACGACAAAGCCCTCAGCCTTGGTGTGGAGACCATTACGGAAGAGCAGATGCGGGAGATGCTGGTATGACAAAATTGTTGATTGCACTTCTGGTTCTGATGAATATGGTATTTGCAGAAGAGCTTGAGAGAACAGGACCCTATATTGCCCTTGGCGGCGGTTATGCCGTATTTTACGATGACAATCGTATGGGGTCGGAACCGATCGATCCTTCATACAATCTAAACTTTATTGCCGGCGCTTTTATTAACACGTACCTTTCTGTTGAAATTGCCATCGACTACTACAACACTTTCACCAACACAGCCAACGACACGACAAAGATCTATATTTTTGACGCTGCTGCAAAAGTGCATTATCCTTTTTGGGATGAACGGATCGACCTTTATGCCGCTTTTGGTGCCGGGGGAATAACATGGAAAGAGACCTTAATCAATATTACACAAGAGAGCAGTTCGGGTGCATTACGAGGCGATGCCGGAGTCGGATTTAGAGCGCTGGAGTGGCTAACACTGAACATAGGGTATCGTCGATACTTTTTTACATTGGACAAGGTAGATGCAAACGGTCTGCTTACAGAACAATACAATATGGAACTCAGTTCCACATATGCAAACATAGAGGTACAATTTTAATGCGTTTAGACCAATATCTGGTAGAAGAGGGGTTTGTCGATTCCCGAACCAAGGCGCAGGAACTTATAAAGTCGCGCAAAGTCAGTGTTAACGGCAAGCCGGTCACAAAGCCGGCGTTCAAGATCGATAGTGAGAGTGTTGAGGTTGCCGATGAAAAGATCTATGTCTCAAGAGGCGCACACAAGCTCAAAGGCTTTTTACCGTCTTTGCCGTTTACACCCAAGGGACTCCATGCCCTTGATATCGGTGCCAGTACCGGAGGATTCACCCAGGTGCTTTTGGAAGAGGGCGTGTTGAGGGTTACCTGTGTTGATGTCGGGCAGGGACAACTGCACCAAAAACTGCAAGATGACAATCGGGTCATCAGTTTTGAAAAGATGGATATCAGAGATTACCCCCGTCAGACAAAGTATGATCTGGTAACAAGCGATGTCTCATTTATCTCACTGCACCATATACTGGAGTCGGTAGATGCCTTGAGTCAAAAGTGGATCATTTTGCTTTTTAAGCCACAGTTTGAAGTGGGCAAAGATGTTAAACGTGACAGTCATGGCGTTGTTCTGGATATGAAAGCGATCGAAGAGGCGCGTGCCGCATTCGAAGAGGCAACTGCAGCACTGGGTTGGAAAATGGTACATCATGAGCCGTCCACACTCAGCGGCAAAGAAGGCAATATAGAGGAGTGTTACTGTTTTGAAAAATGTTAATGCGATCGCCATAGGCGGATTTGACGGCATGCATGTAGGGCACCAGAAGCTTTTTGAAGCGGTTGGTGAGAAGGGGGGTATTTTGGTCATAGAGACAGGTTATGCCAATCTGACACCCGGGAAGTCGAGAGAACACTACACCGATTTACCCGTCTTTTATTATGAACTCGATGCGATCCGTCATCTTGATGCGGAAGGCTTTGTTGCCAAATTGCTGGAAGAGTTTCCGGCGCTGGAAAAGATCGTTGTCGGGTATGACTTTCATTTTGGTAAAGACCGACGTTACTCTATTAATGACCTGAAAAACCTGTTTAAAGGTATAGTAGAGGTCATCGCCGAAGTACAGGTGGACGGGGACTCGGTCCATTCACATAAGATCCGGGCCAAACTCCAGATCGGTGATATCAAAGGGGCCAACCGGTTTTTAGGGTATAACTATACGGTGAGGGGCAAGAAGGTACGCGGTCAGGGAATTGGGAAAAAAGAGCTGTTTGCCACGATCAACATCGAGGCAAAAGGGTTTCTGTTACCGAAAGAGGGGGTCTATGTGACCACTGCACGACTCAATCATGAGGAACACTATCATCCCGCCGTCAGCTTTATCGGCCATCGTGTGTCAACAGACGGCACCTTTGCCGTTGAGACCCATATTCTAGACGGTGAGATCGCTGATGTAGAGCAGCTAAGGCTTTCATTTGTAGATTTCATCAGAGGCAATCAGAAGTTTGATGACATGGTAACGCTTAAACAGGCTATAGCTGATGACATTGCCATTGCCAAACGTAGGACCGGTCAATTAAGCCTGTAACTCTGCCGTTGAAGTTAGGTTGAAATTTATACTTTTGAGATGCAATTCATGCAACTTGATAGAATTTTCGTTAAGAAAACCGGCTGGCTTAGCCACGTTTAATCAATGAAATTGTAAAATCGCGGAACTAATTCGTACTAAAGGGACACAGAATGGGTGAATTGTTTACATTCTTTGGTCTGATCAGCCATGATCATGCTTTTATCTATATGACGCACATGTTGCTCGCTGCACTAATCGTAATTGTTATCGCTAAGATGGCAGTAAGTAACATGAAAGTAGTTCCGACAGGAACACAAAACCTTCTAGAAGCATACCTTGGCGGTGTACTGGCTATGGGTGCTGACGTAATGGGTAAAGAAGAAGCACGTCGCTATCTTCCGCTTGTTGCTACTATCGGTCTATTTGTAGCTGTTGCCAACATCATCGGTGTTATTCCGGGTTTTGAAGCACCGTCTGCATTCCTTGACTTTACACTGGCATTGGCACTTGTTGTCTTTGTTTACTATAACTTCGAAGGTATCCGTCGTAACGGTGTCATTAGCTACTTCAAACACTTCCTTGGACCGGTTTGGTGGTTGGCATGGTTGATGTTCCCGATCGAGATCGTTTCTCACATCTCTCGTATTATCTCACTTTCTTTCCGTCTTTTCGGAAACGTCAAGGGTGATGATATGTTCTTGATGGTAATCCTGATGCTGGCACCATGGTTACTTCCAATGATCCCTTTTGCACTACTATCGTTCATGGCATTGCTGCAGGCATTTATCTTCATGATGCTGACGTATGTGTACCTTGGTGGCGCGGTGATGATCGCCGACGATCACTAAGCACTTCTCTGTATGAAGCGAAGCGTATTCGACAAGATCATCAGCTTCCTTCTCGGTATCTCCTGGGCGTTCATCGTCCTGGGTGCCTTTATAACCTTTAAACTTTTTCTATTTATGGGCGTCGCTTCGGCACTCTTTCTCTCCATACTTTATGTCATCTTCGGTCTTTTTCTTGTTCTTCTGCTCGAGACAATGCTCACCTACAGAGAACGTCTGGATGAATCCAAAAAACAGACCCGACTTCTCGAAGAGATCCGAGACTCCCTTCGAGATTAAAAGTTGCCAAAGTGACAGAACACTACTCTCTTAGGATGCTTTTACAATATATTAAAGCACAAAAAAGAGAACTTTTTTTTACAAACATATATGGTGCTTTAGCAGCACTTTTTTTATTGCCCATTCCAATTTTAATCCCTCTTTTAATCGATGAAGTCCTATTGGCACATCCCGGCAAGATAACTGAAACTATCAACATGCTTTTCGGTCAACAAGAGGCCTGGTTCTATATAGCCTTCATTCTTGTCAGTGTAGTGGCTTTGCGACTTTCAGTTTTTATTT
>JBFEJN010000079.1:0-8629 GCA_041553195.1 Sulfurimonadaceae bacterium | reverse complement strand
GGCATCTTTTGCGCTAAAGGCCTTGGGACCTTTTGTCATCTCACCGCTCTCTCGGATTTTTTCCATGAGATTGCGCATGGCAAGATACTGTTTAATATTATCGACACTGTAAAGTTCGCCACGGTGGTCGATGGCATGGGCATTTTTGGCAATGACACGATCGGCCAACGGAATGTCTGCTGTAATAACAAGGTCGCCCGCTTTGACCATCTCCACAATACGGTGGTCCGCTTCGTCCGCACCCTGTTCGACAATGATATAGGTAATGTAGTCGGATACTCCTAATGTTATTTTCTTGTTTGAGACAACAAAGGTCGGCAGATGAAGCCGCTCGATCGAACGCAGGACAATCGGTTTTAAGAGGTTGGGGAAGGCATCTCCGTCGATAAAAAGTGTCAACCCTTTAGATGACATAGAGCACAACCATCAAAAAGTGACAAATACTGCCACCCATCACAAAGAGGTGCCAAATAGCATGGTTGAACGGAAGATTGTCCCAAACATAGAAGATAACACCGAAGCTGTAAAGAAGTCCGCCGGCCAAAAGCAGCCATAAGCCGCCCAGAGCCATGACGCCCATAAGCGGTTTAACCGCGATCACGATCATCCAACCCAACAGAAGATAGAGGATTAAAGAGAGTTTTTCAAACCGGCCAGGGTAAGCAAACTTCAGATAGATCCCTATAAACGAAACACTCCAAACCACACCGAAAAGAGTGTACCCCAAGGTATTTCCCAAAGAGATCAAGGTGACATGGGTATAGGAGCCTGCGATCAGTATATAGATAGAGGCATGGTCAAATTGTTGAAACCTTTTTTTTATATCATGATGGGTAATGGCATGGTAAAGCGTGGAGGAGCCGTAGAGAATGATCAGTGTCGATCCAAAAAGAATACTCGCCAAGACCGAGATAACGGAACCACTCTGTGAAGAGTACGCCACCATTATTGTAAGCGCTGCTATACTCAGCGCCAGACCGATACCATGCGTTATCGCATGCCAGATCTCTTCAATAAGAGAAAATTCATTGACATTATTACTCATTTATCTTCCTTTCTAAAGCGTTTTGCCCGTCTCGTCTCATGCTTGATAAAAGAAATATACAGCAAATAAGCATACGAGCCCCATAAGATCACAATTGCAACAGTACGAACAACACCTGAAAAAAGCCAATCATATTCCAGAACACCCATCTGCGAGAACATATACCAGAAATCATGTATATCCGCTCCGGGTATAAATGAAGGGTATTTCTTTGGCATGTGCGACGTTGACATATACCAGGAAACATAGACAAGGTTTTGCCCCAGCCAGGTAAATCCAAGTGTGCCCAAAATACTGTTTTTGCGCTTGAAGTAGTAGTATGAAAAGATCATCGGTAGCAACAGCTGAAACAGTGTTCCGTTGAGTGCCGATAGAAACTGAGAGCAAGGCAGAAGATGGCAGACTCCGTGCCCTGCTTCATGAACGATCATGTTGGCACTGTTAAGTACTTTGTGTAGAGACAGCATGACACCGTCAAAATCAAAATGCACAACGTTCCCGTGTATCTTAGATATATATTTCTCATTATATCGACTGAGCCAGACAAGATAGGGCAGTAAAAGTAACAAGCCTATACGTACACCCAGGTCACCAGGCCTCGTGATTCTACGGGTTGCCTTTTGTTGCTGCGCATGTTCCAGCATCTCCTCTGCACTGATATCGTGCCAATCTTTTACTTCTTTCAATACGGTCTCAACTTTTCCACTTTACCGGAGTCGTGACGTATGGAGATGTTACCTGCCGGTGCATACTCACAGACCCAGACCTGCGAGCGGTCAGCACAAGCCATCGCCGCACAACCGAGTTCTGTAGTCATATTCCAGACGACCTGCGTGAAATGACCGCACATCTGTCCTTTTTCACAACGGTTCGTTTCATAGTCGTACCATTGAACTTCATCATACCAGGCCTGCACAACAGCTGACTCATTGATGTTTTGTAAAGAGTTCTGCCAGATCCAATTTCCTTTTGCATCTTTGGCCGTTGCCTTTTTGGATGCACTGGCCCAGTAAAGGTTCTCGCCTGTAGGACCGACTGCACCCTGAGAATGCACCATGGTACAACCACCGGTCTGGAGATGTGCAGCCCATTTTTTTGCCGCATTTTCCAGACTTTTTGAATAGGTAAGTGACGGTGAATTGTGCTTTTTTCGAAGATTATTATGGGCTTTTGTCATTGCCTCAACATCGACTTTGATCTCTTCTGCATGTATAGAGACAAGAGCCAATGCAAGAAGAAAAACAAATCGTATCATCTTCTGTTCCTATAACTGAGAAATAGCGGTGTAGGCTGTATCCATCATTATATCTATCTCCTCTTTAGTGATGATATAAGGCGGCATGAAATAGACGATATGTCCAAGTGGACGAAGCAGGACCCCGTGCTTCAATCCATATTCATACACCTTAAGACCAATCCGTTCACTGGCATCATATCCTTCCAGTTCAACAGCCGCGACCATGCCGCATTGACGAACACTTTTTACATTTTTTAAGCCTTCGAATCGCTTCAGTTTTGAGGCCATATAGTTCGAAGTCTCTTTATTGCGTTCTATAATATTTTCTGATTCAAACAGGTCTAACGTCGCATTGGCGGCAGCACAGGCCAAGGCATTTCCTGTGTATGAGTGTGAATGTAAGAAGGCTTTATAAAGTTTGTAATCGCAATAAAACGCACCGTAGACCTCGTCTGTTGTTAGTACAACCGATAGCGGTAAATAGCCACCTGTGAGCCCCTTTGATAACACAATGTAATCTGGCGTTATACCGGCCTGCTCACAAGCGAACATACTCCCGGTTCGGCCAAAGCCTGCCATCACTTCATCCGCAATAAGATGAATTCCGTATGCGGTGCACAGTTCTCGTGCCTTCGTCAAAAAGATTGGGTGGTACATGTGCATCGAACCGGCCCCCTGGATCAGAGGTTCGACGATCAAGGCTGCGATCTCATCAGGATGCGTTATGAAACACGCTTCCAAAGCCTCTGCAGCTTCCAGGGCAGCAGTTTCGCTTTGGTCTTTTGGTACTGCGGTCTGAATAGAACGGATAAGAAGCGGCTCATACGTCTCTTTGTACAGTTCAACATCACCGACAGAGAGTGCGCCAATGGTCTCACCGTGATAAGAGTTGTTCAGTGAGACAAACAATGGACGCTCCCGGCCTTGGTTCTTATGAAAGTGATAACTCATTTTCAATGCGACTTCTACAGCCGATGAACCGTTATCGGCATAAAAACAGCGTGTTAGCCCTTCAGGGGTCAATGCAACCAGCCTTTCACTCAGACGCACGACCTGTTCGTGAGTAAATCCTGCCAGAATAACATGTTCCAGTGTGTCCAGCTGCTTTTTCACCGCCGCATTGATATATTCATTGGAATGGCCGAATATATTGACCCACCATGAGCTGATAGCATCGATATAACGGTTGCCTTCAAAGTCTTCAAGATAAACGCCTTTACCCTTTTTTATGGGAATCATCGGTAGGAATTCGTGGTCTTTCATCTGTGTACAGGGATGCCATATTACATCAAGGTCTCTTTTCGCCATCATCTCATTGTTCATCATTTACCCTTCATTCGTTTTACTAATCTAATCATAGCTAAATCTCCATTTCTAAAATATGCGACAATATGCCTAATCTAGGGAACTTTTAGCCTAGTTTAATATTAAAAAACATAAAATATAAGCAATTGATATATTAAGGGTAACATCACATATGATCACTTGGATGCAAAGACACCGAAAATACCTCGTCATTACGATCTGGATCTCAACTTTTGCTTTTATTGGCGCAGGTTTTGTCGGTTGGGGACAATACAGCTACGGCGATAAAGCCGGAGCAGTCGCAAGAGTGGGCGACATCTCTATCAGCCAACGTGAGTGGCAACAGGCCTACAGCCGTCTGTATGGACAGTACAATCAGGTTTTTCAAGGAAACTTCGATGAAAAGCAGGCCGAAAGTTTTGGTTTAAAACAACAGGCATTACGCCAGGTCATTGAACAGACACTGATCTTAAATCTTGCTAACAGCTATAACCTTGAGGTCACCAAAGAAGAGCTTTCAAAAGTCATCACGTCGCAGGACATGTTTTTTGAAAATGGCAAATTTTCAAAAGAGCTTTATGTCAAAGTGCTTAAACAAAACAACCTCAATGTTGCTGATTACGAGACTGATCTTCGCAACTCTATCCTGATCCAAAAGGTACTTTCTCTTTTTCAGAGTGGAACCCTTCCTCTTGAAGAGAAGATCTTTACAACCGCCAACAGTATCGCCGATAAGATCGAATACAAGATCCTTGATGGTAATGACATCACAATCGACACTTCAAACGAAGCGCTTAAAGCATTTTGGGAGACACGCCAACAGAACTACATGAACAAGCCGTCGTTCACACTGCAAGTCGTGACCCAGGAAAAGATTGCAGCCAATGCAGATGAAACAACTGTCCAGGAATATTACAAAGCGAACCGTACCGATTTCACCGATGCTGAAGGTAAGATATTGGAATTGGCTGCTGCACGTGCTTCAGTCATCGATGCTCTTGACGAACAGGCTACAAACAAACAAGCCCTTCGTAACTACATCGCCTTTAAAAAAGGTCAACTTGACAGCAGTATCGCAGTTGAAACAATCACTGTCGATGAGTCAAACCACCCGTTCACAGCCGAGATCTTTGCCGAGATCGCTGCACTCAATGTGACAAGTCCGTTTATCAAGCCACGTAAAGTCGCAGACAAATATGTGACGATCAAACTCGAAAACATAAATCCGGCAACGCCGAAATCGTTTGACGAAGCAAAGAGTGCCGTACTGGCAGAATACAAAGCACAACAGAGTGCCCAAAAACTGCAAGAACTTGCGACCCGTTCGCTTTCCAGTTTTAAAGGACAGCAAAGCGGCTATATCACATCGGCACAAAGCGCGCCCCTTTCGGGTCTCAGCGAAGAAGAGACAAAAAGCTTTGTTTCTAAACTATTCGCCTCAACACAAGAGCGCGGTTATGTACCGGTCGCTGACAACAAGCTTGTCCTATTCAATATCATCGATCAGAAGTTGACAGATACAACGCTTGGTACCGAAGCGGCTCAGGCTGCTCGACTAAAGGGCTCGATCTTCAATGCATCCCTTATAAAGCTGCTTGAATCAAAGTTTACAATTGAATCTTATGTAGGAGGCAACTAACGTGAGCAGATCAGTTTTAGCAATTGATATCGGTTCCACCAAGATCTGTGCGATTATCGCCAATATTGATTCTGAGAACAATATACAGATCATCGGTGCCGGAATTGCTAAAGCACAAGGCCTTAAAAAAGGCAGTATCACGAATATTGAGTTGGCCTCAAAATCGATTAAAAGTGCTCTTTCTGACGCTAAACGTGTGGCGGGTACAGATATCAAAAAAGCAACCGTCAGTATCTCGGGTGCCTATACAAAAAGTCTGGTTTCCAGCGGTATTGTCAACATTCCGAACAAAGAGATCTCACTTAAAGAGATTGAACGTGTCATGCGTACTTCTTTGTACAATGCCAACATCCCGAACGAATATGAGATCCTTCATACCCTGCCGTTTAACTTTAAAGTCGATGACCAGGACTACATTGAAGATCCGCTCGGCATGAATGCCTCTCGTTTGGAAGTCGAAACACATATTATCACGACCCAGAAGTCAAATTTCCACAATCTTCGCAAAGCGGTTCGTGCTGCGGGTGTCGAAGTCGACAACGTTGTCTTGAGTGGTTACGCGTCTGCGATTGCCGTCTTGAACGACGATGAGAAAGAGCTTGGTGTCGGTGTCGTTGACATGGGTGGAAGTACCAGCAACATTGTTATCCACTCCGGTAACTCTATCCGCTACAATGACTTTTTGGGTGTCGGTTCCAACCATATTACCAATGACCTTTCTATGGCGCTGCACACCCCTCTGAATGTGGCTGACAGTGTCAAGATGCAATACGGTTCGCTGCATACACCAAACAACGACCTGATCGAACTTCCGATCATCGGTGACGAGACATCGACACATGAGGTCTCTTTAGAAGTCGTTCACAACGTCATTTATGCCCGTGTGGAAGAGACCTTGATGATCATCGCACAGTCTTTGGAAAAAAGCGGTCTGAAAGAGCAGATGGGCGCAGGTATTGTCTTGACAGGCGGCTTTACAAACATGGACGGTCTGCGTGAACTTGCGAGTGCACTTTTTGACAACCTGCCGGTACGCGTAGCGAAGCCTATCGAAGTCGACGGTCTTTTTGAGCAGCTTCGCAATCCTGCCTATTCGGGAGCGATCGGACTGCTGCGCTATGAGGCAAACGGCTACTCGTTGTACGAGGTGGATGTCAATAAAAAAATGCGGCATACCAAAAACGATTTCGAAGAACTCGAAATGCCGGAACTTAGTGACATTGAGCCAACAGGAATACCGACTATTGAATATGAGTCCTCTGCGGAACCCAAGCATGTAACGCTTGGAAAACCTATTACCCCTAAAAAGATCAAGGGTGACCAGGAAGCAGGTGCATTTTCAAAATTCTGGAACTGGATGACCCAGTTATTTTAACAAGGAGTGTAAGATGAGTAGTGATATGTTTATAATCGAGGAATCGACTCGACAAACTGGAGCTAGGATCGTTGCTGTTGGTGTCGGTGGCGGTGGTGGTAATATGATAGGCCACATGATCAATGAAGGCGTAAGCGGTATTGAACTGATCGTTGCCAATACCGACGCACAGGTTCTTGACAGTTCACTGGCCAATACCAAGATCCAACTTGGCGGAAAGCTGACCAAAGGACTCGGTGCGGGTATGAAACCGTCTATCGGTAAAGACTCTGCATTAGAGAGTTATGATGAACTTCGTACTGCACTTGACGGTGCAGACATTGTCTTTATTGCTGCCGGTCTTGGCGGTGGTACAGGTACAGGTGCTGCACCGATCGTTGCCCAGATAGCAAAAGAGATCGGGGCTTTGACAATCGCTGTTGTCACCAAGCCGTTCAAATTCGAGGGTGGCAAACGTTCTAAACTTGCTGAAAAAGGTCTTGATGATCTTAAGAGCGAATGTGACTCGATTGTTGTCATTCCAAATGACAAACTGCTCTCTATCATTGACAAGCGTCTTGGTATGCGTGAAAGTTTCAAGATCGTTGACTCTGTTCTTGCCCAAGCGGTAAGCGGTACGTCAGGTGTTATCTTGTCACACGGTGACAATGACATCAACCTTGACTTTGCTGACCTTCAAACGGTTATGTGTCACCGCGGTATGGCACTCATGGGTGTCGGTGAGCATCAGGGTGAAAATGCTGCTTACGAAGCGATTAAATCAGCGATCGAGTCACCTCTGCTTGACAACATGTCGATCAACGGTGCGATGGGCGTTTTGGTCCACTTCCACATGCACCCGGAATTCCCGATGATGGAGATGACGGAAGCAATGGAGATCGTCCACGAGAGTGCTGACAGTGAAGCAGACGTCATCTTTGGTACAACGACAGATGAGAACATGCCTGTTGATGCTATCCGTATTACACTCGTTGCAACAGGTTTTGAAAAAGACCTTAACCAAGGTGTTAATAACGATACCTTCGTGTCGGAAACACCTGCTTATACGCAGACAACCATAACACAGCAGACACTTCGCCCTAAAATGGTTGTCGGTGGTGATCTCAGTGATGATTACCTTGACGTACCGACCTATATGCGTCAACAAAAAGACTAAACACTACACCAATGCACTCCTTTGACGAGGTTATGAAGGCCAAAACACTACTTGGCCTTCGAGACACCGCCTCGCTCCCCGAAATAAAAGCACGCTACAAAAATCTTATGCACCAATGGCACCCCGACAAACATCTTGACGAAACAGAAACAGCGACCAGGATGAGCAGCGACATCATCGAGGCTTACAAGATCGTTCTGGAGTATGTCAAAGAGTACGAATACCGCTTTGACGAAGAGTTTATCAAGAAGAAGACGATCTCCCCGCATGAATGGTGGAATGACCGTTTTGGTGGACGATAAAGACCGTTTTCTTTAATTTTTAATGACTTCATTTCCCTACCTACTTGTAACGTGTTTGACTCTTTAACTTCTTTAATTACTTCATAGCACTAGTATGTCACTTTTTTACGACTCGGCATTTAGTGCCTCCCTGCATTACGCTTTAGCGTTTTATTCTTTGCGTGCACAAGAAAGAAAACTAACGAAAAAAAAGAAGTGCAATACCCTTCGGCACTATGATCTGATCTTACTAAACCACTTACCGGCTTCCGGGCTAATTGGCGGTTAGACGCCAATATTTGTCTGAACCCCAATTAATCAACTTTTTCGACACGATCAACTACTTGTATTCAAGATATTTGACTAGGGATTAAAACGCAGTTTTAACATTAATAGATGCGTTACCACTTAGCTTTTTTTCGTGGCATCTACAGCGTTGACTGCAAGGAGAGAAAGAGCGTAGAGAAAACGGCATTGTCTGAGCGTAGCGAGTTTTGTCGTTTTTAGCGAAAGAACGACTGGAAGGAAAGCAGTCGGTAGCCACCGACCGCGCAGCCGCCACGAGAGCTTTTTTGCGTACTTTTTTTGCGG
>JBFEJN010000078.1:0-8634 GCA_041553195.1 Sulfurimonadaceae bacterium | reverse complement strand
TCCGCTATTTTCTCAACGCTCCACTGGTGGGCAAGCGGCGTGATCTGCGAAAAGATGGTCGATATCTTGATCGAAATGTAGTCGATGTCCGGATTTTTCAGCGCATTGATATACTTTTCAACACGGTCTTGTGCTTCCTCTTCCCCCAGGACGCTTTCGCCGATGATGTTGATGTTGACGCGTGTCTGCTCGGCGCGGCGGGCCTGCAGGTGCATCGAAAGCGGTGATGCTTCGCCCTGTATGACAACATTATTGATGTCATGGCGAAGATAGCGGATAAAGAGGGGAACAGAAACAGCGGGCAGGTAAATTCCGGCATGGCGGAACAGCCAGACCAGCAGCTTCTCAAAGTGTGTAAAGATATCTGTCGTCTCATATTTGGCAAAGAGGTACTCGAGCTGGTCTGCCACACGCCCGCTCTCTTTACTGCGAAAACTCTGGTCCAAAAGCTCGATCAAAAAGACCTTGTTCATAGGGTCTTTAAGCATCTGTTTCATGATCGCATGAAACTTCTTTTCCGTCTCTTCCCTGCTCTGCGCTGTCTCAGCTTGCCACTGCGTTGCAAGGATCTTTGCGTTTTCAAACGCTGTTGAACTGATTTGCATCTCTTTTTATTCCTTTCTTGATTATCAAAGGACTTAAAGAAGTACGTTCCGGTACATTAGTAATAATAAGACTCGTATCCTGATTGTTTAAACTATTCATATGAGGCCCTATACTATCGATTGAAGACTTGGAGCTAGCTTTAAACATGAAAAGATGGTTTTTCCCGACACACACCTACCGATCAAAACAGCTCTTAAACCACCTGTCTGCCATTATCTTCACACCTTAAAAAAGGATCGGCACAAAAAATAGGTATCGGAAGCTATAAAACAATTATTAATATTAAACAACCTTTACAAATCTATTTTACCTGCTTTACCCTATACTGTTCAAAAAGGTTTTTCATGCGACACCTCTTACTTCTTCTATTTGCATCTATATTGACCCTGTCTGCTAAACCGCTTGCCGCTTTACAGCATGCCGAGATCTACAAAGACCAACATATCTCGGGCTGGGTTATGAGTGAGAAGCTGGACGGGATTCGCGGGTACTGGGACGGTGAGGCCCTCTATACTAAAAGTGGAAAACGACTCTGCCCGCCACAACAGTTTATAAAGAACTTTCCGCCGTTTGCACTTGACGGTGAGCTGTGGAGCACCCGCCAGGACTTTGAACAGATTCAATCGAGCGTCTTAAAACACGGTGGCAGCTGGAAAGAGATCACTTACAACATTTTTGAAGTTCCCTCGGCGAAAGGCAACTTTTTCGAACGGTTAGAGAAAGCCGGAAACTGGTTCGAAATGCACCCGGCTCCATCGGTAAGAATCGTGACGCAGCACCCCTGTCAGAACGTACAGAAACTCGAAGCCTATTTAGACGAAGTGGTGGCGAACGGCGGCGAGGGTGTCATCGTTAAAGATCCCTACCTGGACTATACTTCCGGACGGACATCGACCATTTTAAAAGTCAAAAAAGCGCAGGACATGGAGGGGAAGGTCATCACTGTCAACACCCAAGGTAACACAACTGTAATGAAGAGTCTGACACTCGAACTCGACAACGGCATCCGCTTCAACCTAGGCAATGGGTTTACAGACAATCAGCGGCTATACCCACCTGAAAAAGGCGACTTGGTGACCTTTAAATATTATGGTCTTACAAAATACGGACGACCGAAATTCGCATCATTTATGCGTATACGCAAGGAGTAAAACCTCTCCGCCATGCACTTGTAATGGATGCATAACCGCCATTTAACCACCGAGTTGCTATAATCACTATTATTAATATCATTCAATCATCAGGATACTTTTTGAACAGATCTGTCATCAACAAATGTCTATTTCCCGCTGCCGGTTACGGTACCCGTTTCCTCCCGGCAACGAAAGCAACGCCCAAAGAGATGCTGCCTGTACTGACAAAGCCATTGATCCAGTACGGTGTCGAAGAGGCGGTTGCCGCCGGCATCACGACCATGGCAATTGTCACAGGGCGTGGAAAACGTGCTATCGAAGACCACTTCGACATCTCCTATGAACTCGAGCACCAGATCAAAGGGACATCCAAAGAGCCGCTCTTGACCGAGATCCGCTCCCTCATTACACAATGTACCTTCTCCTACACACGTCAGGTCGAAATGAAAGGGCTTGGCCACGCCATTTTGACAGGCGAGACACTGATAGGCAATGAGCCCTTTGCTGTCGTCCTGGCCGATGACCTTTGCGACAATGGCGAGACCGGTGTGTTGGAGCAGATGGTCGAGCTCTATAAAAAACACCAATGCTCCATCGTCGCCATCGAAGAGGTCCCGAAAGAAGAGACCTACAAATACGGCGTCATCGCAGGGACACCGATAGAAGAAAATGTCTATCAGATCACGGACATGGTCGAGAAACCGGACCCGAAAGATGCCCCCTCAAACCTTGCCATTATCGGCCGCTACATCCTCACCCCGGACATCTTTGACATCATCCGTGAGACAAAGCCGGGCAAAGGGGGCGAGATCCAGATCACCGATGCCCTTTTGACCCAGGCCAAACAGGGCAAAGTACTGGCCTACAAATTCCAGGGCAGACGCTTTGACTGCGGGTCGGTTGACGGCTTTGTCGCAGCGACCAACTATTTTTATCAACAATCAAAGGAACACTAGATGAAAGGTATTATTTTAGCCGGCGGCAGCGGAACAAGACTCTACCCGATTACCAAAGGGATCTCCAAGCAGTTAGCCCCTATCTACGACAAGCCGATGATCTATTACCCCCTCTCCGTCTTGATGCTCTCAGGTATCACCGAGGTGCTCATTATCTCTACACCCCAAGATTTGCCGCGTTTTGAAGCACTTTTAGGTGACGGTTCCGACCTCGGAATGGCTTTTAGCTACAAAGAGCAGCCCTCTCCGGATGGACTGGCCCAAGCCTTTATTATCGGCGAAGAGTTCATCGGCAGCGATGACGTCTGCCTTGTCCTCGGCGACAACATCTTCTACGGCCATGGTCTGACTAAAATGCTTGCCAATGCCGTCGCCAATGCGACCCAAGAGAAAAAGGCAACTGTTTTCGGCTACTACGTCAAAGATCCTGAACGCTACGGCGTTGCCGCTTTTGACAAAGAGGGCAATGTGACCAGTATCGAAGAGAAGCCCGAACAGCCACAGAGCAATTACGCCGTTGTCGGTCTCTACTACTACCCCAACAGTGTTGTTGAGATCGCTAAAAATGTCAGACCATCCCATCGCGGCGAGCTTGAGATCACAACGGTCAATCAGACCTACCTCGCCGCAAAAGAGCTTAAAGTCGAATTGATGGGACGCGGCTATGCATGGCTTGACACGGGCACCCATGAGAGTCTTCTTGAAGCTTCCAACTTTATCCAGACCATCGAGAACCGCCAAGGGCTCAAAGTGGCCTGTATTGAAGAGATCGCGTACGAGATGGGCTACATTACAAAAGAGAACCTGCTTGAGCTTGCCCAGCCCCTCAGTAAAAACCAATACGGCCAGTATCTGATCCGCAGAGCCAACCAAGGCACCGGTGTCCGATGAAGTTCACGCGTACCAAAATCCCTGATGTTGTCATCATCGACCCGCAGGTCCATGGCGACGAACGCGGCTATTTTGTCGAGACCTTCCGCCAGGACAAGCTCGAAGCCTTTTTAGGTTTCAAGGTGAACTTCTGCCAGGACAATGAGTCCAAGTCAAGCCGTGGCGTACTGCGTGGCCTGCACTACCAGCTTCACCCTGCCGCACAGACGAAACTGGTGCGCGTTATTGAGGGCAAGGTCCTCGATGTTGCCGTCGACATCCGTAAAGGCAGTCCGACCTTTGGTCAACATGTCGCCGTTCTGCTCAGTGGCGAGAACAAGCGCCAGCTTTTTGTACCGAGAGGTTTTGCCCACGGCTTTGTCGTCATGGAGGACGAGACCACTTTCGCCTACAAAGTCGACAACTACTACTCGCCTGAAAACGACAGCGGCCTCGCTTTTGATGACCCCGAACTCGAGATCGACTGGCTGATGGAGCAAGCAGAGCTGAAACTCTCGGAGAAAGACACCAAACAGCCGCTTCTTAAAGAGGCCAGACTTTTTGACAGTGAGACAGACTACTATGCCTAACCATATTTTAGTGACCGGCGCAAACGGCCAGCTCGGTTCAGAGTTCCAAGCCCTCGCCCCAGAGTACCGCGACTGTCACTTTACCTTCTGCGACCGGGAAACGCTTGACCTCAGTAACGCAGATGCTATTGAAACCTATTTTGAAGACAAGACCTTCGATGCCATCATCAACTGTGCAGCCTACACCGCCGTCGACAAAGCCGAATCGGACAAAGCACTGGCCTTTGCCATAAACTACAAAGCCGTTGAGACGCTTGCCCACATTGCCAAAATAAAAAAGATAGCGCTCGTCCACGTATCGACCGATTATGTCTTTGACGGCAGCAACTATAAACCCTATGCGGAGAATGACTCCACCAACCCGCAGAGTGTCTATGGTGCCAGTAAACTCGAAGGCGAAGAGGCCCTCCTGACGATCAATCCGGCCAAGTCCATCATTATCAGAACATCCTGGGTCTACTCGACCTTCGGCAACAATTTCGTCAAGACGATGCTGCGACTCGGACAAGAGCGCGATGAGCTCGGGGTCATCTTCGACCAGGTCGGGACACCGACCTATGCAAAAGATCTGGCAAAGGCTGTTTTGACGATCCTTCCACAGCTCAACAATGAGAATGTCGAAATCTATCACTACAGCAATGAGGGGGTCTGTTCCTGGTATGACTTTGCCAAAGCCATCTTTGAGCTGAGCAAGGTCTCTTGCCGGGTCAAGGCTATCGAGACAAAAGAGTACCCCACTCCGGCGACCAGACCGCACTACTCACTGCTGAACAAAGCAAAGATCAAAAACACCTTTTCGATGACCATCCCCTACTGGCGGGATTCGTTGGTCGAAGCAATACAAATTTTGGAGAAGAATTAATGCAAGCTATTCTAGTCACCGGCTGTGCCGGCTTTATCGGGTCCAACTTCGTACCGTATTTCATGGAAAAGTACCCGGAGTACTTCATCGTCAATCTTGACCTTTTGACCTATGCAGGCGACCTTGAGAACCTCAAAGAGGTCGAAGGCAACCCCAACTACAAGTTCATCAAAGGCGACATCTGTAACCGTGAACTGGTCGAATTTATCTTTAACGAATACGACATCCGAGGCGTTATCCACTTTGCGGCAGAGAGCCATGTCGACAACTCCATCAAGAACCCGGGCATCTTCATCGAGACCAATGTCAACGGCACTTTTACCCTTTTAGACGTTGCCCAGAAGCAGTGGATGGAGAGACCCTTTGTCTATAAAGAGGCCTACAAAGGGTGCCGCTTCCACCACATCTCGACCGATGAAGTCTACGGCACCTTGAACGAGACAGACCTCTTTACCGAAGAGACACCGTACGCACCCAACTCGCCGTACTCCGCTTCAAAAGCCAGCAGCGACATGATCGTCCGCTCTTACCAGGAGACCTACGGCCTCAACACTGTCATTACCAACTGTTCCAACAACTACGGTCCGAAACAGCATGACGAAAAGCTGATCCCGACGATTATCAGAAAAGCACTTTCAGGCCAGCCTATCCCGATCTACGGTGACGGCAAGAACATCCGTGACTGGCTCTACGTACTCGACCACTGTAAAGGGATCGACCTCGTCTACCATACCGGTAAAGAGGCCAACGTCTACAATATCGGCGGACGCAACGAACGCACCAACCTCCAGATCGTCGACCGCATCTGCAGTATCCTTGATGAAAAAGTCCCGACGGACAAAAGCTACAAAGAGCTTATCACCTTTGTCGAAGACAGAGCCGGCCACGACCGACGCTACGCCATCGATGCGACCAAACTTGAGAATGATCTTGGCTGGAAAGCGGATGAGAATTTTGAGAGCGGGATTGTGAAAACAATCACTTGGTATCTCAATAAATACCGATCGTAATGAGAGCGCCACTTGCTTTTTAACTCTTTAGAATTTATTTTTGCATTTTTGCCGCTGACCTTTTTTATCTATTTTTTTCTTCTTAACAGAAGACTTATTGTCGGCGCCAAAGGATTTCTTGTCTTCGCCTCGCTCTTCTTCTACAGCTGGTGGAACATTGCCTATCTGCCATTGATTCTGGGGTCGATGCTCTTTAACTATGTCATCGGAAACTCCCTCAATGAAAACCTCTCAAGAGCCAAAGTTTCGAAAAAAGCCCTTTTGGCATTTGGGATAACAGGGAACCTTTCCCTGCTCGGGTACTTTAAATACTCCGATTTTTTTATTAACAACTTCAATCTTGCCTTTGACAGTTCAGTATCACTGCTGCACCTTGCGCTTCCTTTAGCCATATCGTTTTTTACCTTCCAGCAGGTCGCCTACCTTGTGGACAGCTACAGAGAGGAGACAAAGGAGTATGACTTTTTAAACTATGCGTTATTTGTCACGTTCTTCCCTCAACTCATCGCAGGCCCGATCGTACATCATGCTGAGATGATGCCTCAGTTTGCTTCCAAATGGAACCTTGTTAAAAACTACAGGAACATCTCACTCGGCCTCTTTGTCTTTTCAATGGGGCTCTTTAAAAAAGTGGTCATTGCCGACTACTTTGCCACCTTTGCCACAAATGGTTTTGATCATGCTCAAACGCTCACTATCCTTGAAGGCTGGGCAACCTCTCTAAGCTACACCATTCAACTCTATTTTGACTTTAGCGGTTATACCGACATGGCGATAGGGGCGGCACTGCTCTTTAACATCAAGCTTCCGATTAACTTTAACAGTCCATACAAAGCGCTCGACATCCAGGACTTCTGGAGACGTTGGCATATCACCCTGTCCCGTTTCCTGCGTGATTACATCTATATTCCGCTCGGAGGCAACAGAAAAGGCAACTTTTCCACCTATACCAACTTAATGATCACCTTCGTCATCGGTGGTCTGTGGCATGGTGCCGGTTGGACATTCATCTTTTGGGGTTTTTTACATGGTTCAGCCCTTGTTGTTGTCCATATTTGGAAACAGTACGGTTTTCGCATGCACAAAGTTCTTGCCTGGTTTATCACTTTTAACTTTGTTAATATCGCCTGGGTCTTTTTTAGAGCTAAAGAGTGGGATGATGCCACCAGAGTCCTCTACGCAATGTTCAATTTTCCGGAATTTTCGCTGACACTCTTCCACAGCAATATCTACTGGCAACTTCTCCTGGTGATCATTTTCCTTGTGACCGCTAAAAACTCGATGCAGTACAAAGACAAATTCAAGCCGACACTGGCATATCTGATTCTACCGATAATCGGCATGCTCTATGCACTTTCTCAAATGAGTAAAGTCTCTGAATTCCTCTACTTTAACTTCTAGGTGTCGGTAGTGCATTATAAGTCTTGGAGCCTCTATTTTTCATTGAGCGGCGTTCTCTTTATATCAGGTCTCGCGTTGATAAATTTTCTTGTCGATCCATTCAATATCTTTCATACCAGGCTGTTTCCAGAACAGTTCCAAATGAATGAACGTTTTATGAAAATAGAATTTTTGCAAGAACATCATACAAACTACAATGCTTATCTATTTGGCAGTTCACGTATTGGGACGACTGCACCAGATGCTATTGAAAAGTATATTCCCGACTCACACTTTTATAATCTTTCGGTTTCCGCTGCCAATATGGAGGATTATCTATCTCACCTGCAATACTTCATAAAGAAAGGCTACTCTGTTGATACGCTCTACCTTCAGATAGACTTTGTAGATACCTTGATAGATTACGGGCACCCTATCGACAGATATTTGACAAAAAAACATCCTGATGTCACAGGAGATTCCCTGTTTGGCTATTACCTTTCGTATCTCACTTTATTTTCATCATTGAACTTAAAAGGAAAACTTATTCGAAATGTTGACAGGGAGAACCCAAGCTATCTGCTTCAAAAACGTCGATATGATTTAGAAGATACCGGTACCTGGGCCCGCGCCAATAAAGAAGCTGCATTGCAACGTGATCCGGATGCCTATATTAAAAGCGTCACAAGTTTTCAATCCCCTGCACGAAAAAATATGTACACGAAAAACAGAGTTAAATACCCGCAGATCATTGCAGCTTTTGAAGAGATCGATCAACTATGCCGCTCAAACGACATAGAGCTAATCGTCTTTACAACCCCCCATAACCATAACATGATGCATGGTGTGAACACTGCTGATGCGATGGCTTTCCTAAAGGATCTGACCATGGTCCATGATATCTGGTATTTCAGCGGCTACAACAGTATTACCATTGACGATCGTAACTATTATGAAAGTTCACATTACCGCCCTTATATCGGAAATTTGATCGCAAAAAAAATTTTCGAAACTCAGGCTGCAGATATTCCTGCGGATTTTGGAATCTTGCTGACTTCAGACAATATCGATGCCTTTGTATTAGCAGAAAAGAGAAGGCTCGATAATGGCTACTAGACTAAATCCTCCAATGACGAAAAAAATGTACGTCAACATTTTCGTCTTGTTTCTAGCCTGTTTCGCTATCTTTCATTTGACGATGTGGAACCTCTACACGAAGAAGATTTT
>JBFEJN010000077.1:0-8699 GCA_041553195.1 Sulfurimonadaceae bacterium | reverse complement strand
GTCTTCGTTCAGGCGGACAAAGAGTTCCGAAGCGACAAAAGTGACATTAACAAGCTTTTTGTAAAAAACAAACAGGGCAAAATGGTGCCGATCTCCGCATTAATCAGCGTCAAAGAGCAGTTAGGCCCGCAAAACATCCCGCACTACAACCTCTACCGTTCTATCCAGATCAACGGTGCGCCTGCTGCCGGACACAGCTCCGGAGAAGCGATGGCGGCGATGGAAGAGATTGCCAAGCGTGTGCTGCCGTCTACCTTCGGGTATGACTGGTCCGGCATGTCTTTTCAGGAGAAGCAGGCCGGAAACGGACAGATCATGATCTTTGTCTTTGTCGCACTGGTCGTTTTCTTGGTTCTTTCGGCCCAATACGAATCGTGGATCCTGCCGTTGATGATCCTTCTTTCGGTACCGGTCGTCATGATCGGTGCCATGGGGGCACTCAAACTTGCCGGTCTGCCGTTGAATGTTTATGCCCAGGTGGGACTGGTGCTGTTGATCGCCCTCGCCTCCAAGAATGCGATCCTTATCGTCGAGTTTGCCAAAGAGCTGCGCGAATCGGGTAAAAGTATTGTCGAATCGGGCATTCAGGCCGGAACGCTCCGTTTCCGCGCTATTATGATGACGATCCTCTCTTTTGTCTTCGGTACCGCCCCGCTTGCCTTTGCCAGCGGCGCCGGAGCCGTAACGCAAAAGTCGATCGGTATCGGTCTGCTTGGAGGGATGCTGGCGGCAACGGTCGTCAGTACCCTGCTTGTCCCGGTACTGTATGTACTGCTTGAGACCATGCGTGAAAAATTTGTCAGCGTCGAGGATGAGATCGCTAAGCGGGAGTCTATCTGATGACACGAAGTGAAATTAGCACAGGGAGGCCGTCAATGCCGGGTCTTAAAAAATTATTGTTAGTGCCTTTGGCCTGTTTTTCGCTTTATGGCGAAGAGGGTCTTTACAACATAGATACTCTTCTCGAACAGGCGCTTGTCTCAAGTCCTGACCTTAATGTAACGCGTGAAAGTGTTGAGATCGCCAAACAGCGCTCCTCGCAGGCTGTTGCAGACTATCTTCCGCAAGTCAACCTTTACGGGGGCGCAGGTTATGTCAGTGTGACGGGTATAGACAGTGTCACAGGCGACTCGGGTGTCAAAACAGAGGGTAAGCTTATCAGCGGCAAGCTGACGGCTTCGCAGCTTATCTATGACTTTGGCAAAACCGGCGGCAACATGGATTTCTACTCCGAAGAGGCCAATGCCTCCTCCGCAAACTATAGCCAGAGCATCTCCAACAAGATAAAGGATGTCAAACGCGACTACTATGATCTTTTACGTAAAGACAATCTCATAAAAGTCTATGCTGAGAACGTTCAGCTCAACGAACAACAGCTCATACGTGCCAAGCGTTACTTCGATGCGGGTATTAAGACCAAGATCGATGTGGTTGATGCGCGCGTGCGTCTTATTCAGGCACAGATCGAGCTGGAAAACGGCAAGTATGACCTTAGGCTTGCGTATGTGACACTCGACAAAGATATCGGTAACCTTGGCAAGAGCCTTGAAGGCCTTGTCTACATACCAGACGTTAACCTTTCAAGCGGTCTTTATGACACCCTTCCCCGTGAGAGCCTAAGTATCGACGAATTGGAACAGTTCGCCTATACGCATCGTTCTGAGCTCCAAAGCTATGCCTTTAAGATCGAGAGCGCTAAAAGTAAGGTGCGTCAAGAGAGCGGTGATTACTATCCTGGCCTTTATGTCGGAGGTGACTACCAATACAGCAGCGTTGACAAGGATCTGCAGCTCTATGTGCCTGAGCAGCAGTGGAATGCTAATGTCAATCTGCAATGGAATCTTTTCGGCGGGTTCAGGACAGCAGCAAAGACAGAGCAGGCAAAACTGACACTGCTGCAAGAACATGCACGATACGATGACGCTAAACTGCGTATCCGTCAAGAGATAAACAGCGCGTTTATCAATCTTCATAAAAACGAATCCAATGTCAAATTGTCAGAAGAACTGGTCGTTGCGGCGAAAGAGAAGTTTGGCCAGGCACAACAACGTTATGAACAGGGTCTTTCAGACTATATTGAACTTCAGGAAGCCCGCCAAAGCTACATCAGTGCCAATGCGGACCTGGTCTCGAACTATTATGATTACTACATCGCTTTAGCCGAGCTGGACCGCGCTATCGGCCGTTAAAGCATCCCTGTAGCAGCTCCGTTACTCTTGCGTTACAATCAGTAGTTTGAGCTTCGCCAGTACCGTGATGAGGTCAATGGCTACTGCAGCAGTGCAAGCGCCCCTTTGTAGATCGGTTCGTCGATAAAACCGTATGTGTCATCACTGAAGCCAGTGACGCCTTTTGCGCGCTCTTCTTCAAAACGCTGGACGATGTAGGCCGCTCGCTGTCGTTCCTCTTCATCCAGACCAAAAGCGGCAAGCGCCTGCTCTGCCTGTTTCGGCGAAATACACCCCTTTGCATCGAAGCCAATCGTCTTTTCGAGTTCAAGCCATTGCTGGAACCCCTCTTCGTTTTTGTAATTCTGATAGACAAATGAGACCGCTTTGGCACCGACGGCTTTTGTTGTAAGAAGAAAGTGCGACAACATATGGTGCATCAGCGGGTTTTCCGGCTGGATCAGTGCCTGTGAAAGGCGGAGGTCTGCAAAAAGGTCCAGAATACCGAGGTAAAAAGTGGTTACCCTCTCATTGACTTTGAGCGAGGCAAGGTTTAACCACGCTTCTTTGGTCTCGATGGAGAGGTGAAGCTCCGTTTCGATGCCGCAGAGATCCAACGCCCGGCGGACATCTGCCTCGGTCTTGATCTTCGGCACCCGTATGGCATCGGGCATAAATCCTTTTAGCAGTCTTATTTCGTCGTCGCCGCCTTCGTCGAGGGGATTGACACGGACAATGATCTTTTTGTTGCTCTGTGTCAAGGCGCTCAGCGTCAACATGACCAGACGCAGCGCGTAGGGTTTCATCTCAGCCGAAACACCGTCCTCAAGGTTCAGGACGATGGCGTCTGTCTCAAGGTCGGGGATCTTGTTGAGATGTTTAAGGTTGTGCGCCGAGAGCATAAGGGGTGCACGGAAACCTGCTGATGTGTTTCGAGTCCGTTTTTTGGGAAAGATAAACTCATCGATGACGGAGAGATTTTGGCTCTCTATCGCCTCCTGGATGATGTTGGAATCATTTATTAGCATCGTTGCCCTCCTCTGGATGAAGGTAGGTGTAGAGCGTAACGATCTCCTGTTCGGTCAGGAAGTACCTCGGCATCCCTTTTTGGCGGTTTTTCATGGCCTCCTGAAAGGCTTTAAAATCGAGTGCGTTGATGGCCGGCGGACTGAATGAACGTTGTTCACCCTTCTCTTTATAGGTGGCGATGAGTTTACCTTGGCCGTTTTCGCCGTGGCATTTATGACAGCCTATCCCTCTTGGACTATGGTAAAGCTGTGAAGCATACTCTGATTCGGTAATAAATGAGACATCGCCGTGCAGTGTCCCGATTACCAAAAAAAAGAGAGCAAAAGCCGTTGAGCGGTTCATTGAAAGCACCTTGTTATACATTTGGCGATATAATAACGAAATTTTTATGTAGGACTCCTCTAAATGCAGATTCTTGATGGTAAAGCACTCTCGAAAAAGATCGAAGACCAAGTCGCTGAAGATGTTAAAACACTGAAAAAAGAGACAGGCCGGACACCGGGTCTGGCTGTCGTTTTGGTAGGCAATGACCCTGCTTCTCAAGCGTATGTCGGTATGAAGAAAAAGGCCTGTGACCGTGTCGGTTTTTACTCCGTAACACACGAAATGCCGGCCGATATCTCCCAGGAGGCTATCGAGAACACGATCAAGATGATGAATCAAAACCCGAGTATTGACGGTATTCTGATCCAGCTTCCTCTTCCTGAGCAGATTGACACGACCAAGCTTTTGGAGCTTGTCGCACCGAACAAAGATGTGGACGGTTTCCACCCTTATAATGTCGGGCGACTTACGACTGGGCTTGACGGTTTTGTCCCGTGTACACCGCTGGGTGTCATGGAGCTGCTGGCCGAGTATAACATCGATCCTAAAGGGATGAACGCTGTTGTGGTCGGTGCCTCGAACATCGTCGGGAAGCCAATGGCCGCACTGCTGTTAAATGCCAACGCAACCGTGCAGGTAACGCATATTTTTACTAAAGACCTTAAGGCCTGCACATTGAATGCTGACATCATTTTGGTCGGTGCCGGTGTTATCAACCTTATCACTGAAGATATGGTCAAAGAGGGTGCAATTGTTATCGATATCGGTATTAACCGTGCGCCAAACGGTAAACTTGTCGGTGACGTTGACTATGAGAACGTCGCGCCGAAAACCTCTTACATTACACCTGTTCCGGGTGGTGTTGGTCCGATGACGATCGCTATGCTGTTACAAAACACACTACGTGCTGCCCAGGCACATGCTAAAGAGAGTTAATGAAACAAAAAGTCTATAACGCTGCAGGAAAGGCGTACCGCTTTTCCAACTCCTGGACAGGTACGATCATTATCGTCTTGTTTATCATCTTTTTTATTGCCCAGGCCTTCCGTATACCAAGCGGTTCAATGAAAGACTCGCTGCTTGTCGGCGACCATCTGTTTGCCAAGAAGTTTGCCTATGGTATTCCTACACCGCACATTCCTTTTTTAGAGATCCCTGTTGTTCCGGGTACGGACGGACATATCTATAACGGTGACACGCCTGAGCGCGGCGACATCGTTATCTTCCGTTACCCGCACAATCAGAACCTGCACTATGTCAAACGTTGTGTCGGTCTGCCGGGCGATAAGATCGCGGTACGCGACAAAGACCTTTTTCTCCATCCAAGAGAAGGTGACGACTACGTCAAAGAGCACTATAAAGCGTTTGAGATCATGGTTTTTGGAGGTGAGTTATGGGTTAAAAACCCGTACCAGCCCGCACATCCTGGTATCCACCATGATGACAAGATCGTTAATAACGGCAGATACCCGCAGCCTATCTTTAACTTCGGTCCTGTTTTGGTCGATGCAGACCATTACTTTATGATGGGCGACAACCGTGACCACTCTAACGATAGCCGTTTCTGGGGCGCTGTACCATATGGTCTTGTCGAGGGCACACCGTGGTTTGTCTACTTCAGCATGGACGACAACTATATTATCCGTTGGGACCGTATCGGTAAGACACCGTCCGATCTCGAAGAGCGCGAGCATCTTGACAAAGCAGTTGCCGAGCGCATAGAACAAGATAAAAACGACCATGGACTCTATTGATCTTTTAAGGATCGCTACAGCGGTTCTTGCTCTGCTGGTTGCTATTATCGGTCATGAGATCATGCACGGCTGGGTCGCGTATAAATATGGTGATATGACTGCTAAAAATGCCGGCCGTCTCACCATCAACCCAATTTCACACATCGATCCTGTAGGTTCACTGCTGGTACCGGCAATGATGTATTTTATACCGATGCTTTTTGGTTCTGATGGCGGTTTTCTCTTCGGCTGGGCCAAGCCGGTGCCGGTTAACACGCGCACAGTAGTCAACCATGGCGGCTATAATGCAGCCATGCAGGTCAGTCTTGCAGGCATCACCTATAACTTCATTGTAGCCGCTTTCGCGGCTGCCGTGTTACTAGGCATGTCCCAACCGCTTGTCAGTGACTCGATGGTGTATGTGTTTGCCTACTTACTGGTGATGCAGCTCGTTATTATCAATGTCGTTCTTGGGGTCTTTAATCTGCTCCCTGTTCCGCAGTTTGACGGCGCGCACTTTTTGATGTATCTTGCTTTAAAATACAATTACAATGCCGTCGCCGAATGGTTTTACAAGATGGAACGTTACGGTATCGTCATTGTTCTGATTATTTTGATTACACCGATACACCAGTATGTGCTGTTCATGCCTGTACAGTTCGTACTCAAGTTTTTACTCACTTAATTACACAAAAGGAAAGAAAATGAAATTTTATGTTGCTACTGACCACGCCGGAATCGATCTTAAAGACATTACTGTAGAGATGCTGCGTGCAAAGGGGCATGAGGTCGAAGACCTTGGTCCTTTTTCCAAGGACCGTGTCGATTACCCGGATTATGCCGTTAAAGTGTGCCAAAGTGTGTTAAATGATCCCTCTGCTCACGGTATTTTGATCTGCGGCTCGGGTATCGGTATGAGCATGTCCGCCAACCGTTTCCACGGTATCCGTGCAGCGCTTTGCCATGACGCGTATACAGCATCAATGGCACGTGCACACAACGATGCAAATGTGCTCTGTTTCGGTGAGCGCATTGTCGGTGTCGGCGTTGCTGAGTCTATTATAGACGCCTGGATCGCCGGTTCGTTTGAAGGCGGGCGTCACTGTGGGCGTGTTGAGAAGATCGAAGCGATCCAAGGCTAAGTCATGACATTAACACCAGAAAAGCGTGCCATTATCGAAGGTGCTATTCGTGATATTCCGGATTTTCCGAAACCAGGAATTATTTTTAAAGACATCACCACGATCTTGAACAATGCCGAAGCCTTTAAAACGCTTCAAGAACACCTCAAAGAACGTTATATGACATATAATCTGGATTATATAGCAGGTATCGATGCACGTGGCTTCATTTTTGGTGCAGCACTGGCACGCGACCTGGGTGTGGGATTCGTTCCTATCCGTAAAAAAGGCAAGCTTCCCTACACGACTGTCTCAGAAAAATATGTACTCGAATACGGCGTTGATGAAGTCGAGATCCACATCGATGCCTTTGAAGGTAAAGAAAATCCACGTGTCCTGCTGATTGATGATCTTATCGCTACCGGCGGTACTGCTGTTGCTGCAGCAAGTCTGATCTCAAAAGTCGGGGCGGAGTGTGTCGAGTGCTGTTTTATTATGGGCCTGACCTTTCTTGACGGTATTCAAAAGCTAGAACAAAAATCACCTGTTTACAGTGTTATAGAGGTTAATTAATGTATATCCCTTCCCCATCAAAGTTTGACCCGGATGAGAATGGCCATTTTGGTCTGTTTGGCGGACGTTATGTCCCTGAGACCCTTATGCCTGCCTTGCTTGAGCTCAATGAAGAGTACAAAAAGATCCGTTTTGACAAAGAGTTCTGGTCAGAGGTCGACTACTATCTTAAAGACTATGTGGGGCGCCCTTCCCCGCTTTATTATGCTGCAAACATCTCTGAGGAGTTGAGTGCCAAGGTCTACCTGAAACGTGAAGATCTGAACCATACGGGTGCTCATAAAGTCAATAATGTTATTGCACAGGGATTGATGGCAAAACGCCTGGGCAAGAAAAAAGTCATTGCCGAGACAGGTGCAGGACAGCACGGTGTCGCAACAGCGACGATCTCTGCCTTGCTGGGTCTAGAGTGTGAGATCTTTATGGGAGCCAAAGATGTGGCACGCCAGGAGCTCAACGTCTTTAGAATGAAATTGCTTGGTGCCAAGGTTCATGCTGTTGAGAGCGGTTCAAAAACCCTCAAAGACGCAATGAATGACGCCATACGCCACTGGGTCACCAATGCACGTGACACCTTCTATATTATCGGTACGGTTGCGGGTCCGCACCCCTACCCGATGATGGTGCGTGATTTCCAGGCGATTATCGGTAAAGAGGCCCGTGCACAGATACTTGAGAAAGAGAACCGTCTGCCGGACCATGTCATTGCCTGTATCGGTGGCGGCTCTAATGCTATCGGTATGTTTCAGCATTTCCTTGAAGACAAGGAAGTCGAATGCATCGGCATCGAAGCCGGCGGGCATGGTGTTGGAACTGACAAACACGGCTGTTCCCTACTTATGGGACGCCCTGGTGTTCTGCATGGGCAGATGTCTTACCTCCTTCAAGACCCTGACGGTCAGATCCTTGAAGCGCACTCCATCTCTGCCGGTCTCGACTACCCGGGTATCGGACCCGAACACGCCTTTCATAAAGATCAAGGTAACGTGAGGTATGACAACATTACTGATGAAGAGGCGCTTGAAGCCTTTGTATGGCTCTCTCAAAGAGAGGGTATCATCCCGGCACTTGAGAGCGCTCATGCTATCGCCTACCTTAAAAAGATGAAGAACATCGAGGGTAAACTCATTATCGTCAACCTCTCGGGTCGTGGCGACAAAGACATGATCCAGGCAAAAGACCTTCTTAATTTCGATTAAATGCAGGTTCCTCCGCGGACCTGCCTCTTTTTTACAACACATTACCCGCTACATCTTCTTTTAATTCGCTAAAATGCTATTTAATTAACTATATAGCGCCTAAGCTTATATCACTTTTGGAGACTTTATGCACGTTACATTACACCACATGCCCCTGTCCGACATTGAAGCCGAACTGACGGTAGTTTTTCTCACTGAAGAGACACTCGAAACAAGCGAATACAAATACAAGTTGTCAAAAACCGGTTTTAAAGCCAAACAGGACTCTTTTGCGATCTTGCATGAAAGCGGTATTGCCGTCTGCGGTGTTGAGAACCTTGGCTCGACCGCGCTTCGTGCTGCTGCTGCGACCGTTATCAAACATGTCAAAAAGTATGAGTACACGTCGTTGAAAGTGTCACAATATTACCTGAAAAACGTAGCCGCACTCATCGAAGGTTTTGTCATGGGCGGTTACAGTTTTGATCTCTACAAATCTGAACCGACGACTGTAGCGCTCAAAGAGATCCGCTTCAGTGTTGAGAACTATAACGGCGATGCAATGAACTCTGT
>JBFEJN010000076.1:0-9002 GCA_041553195.1 Sulfurimonadaceae bacterium | reverse complement strand
TACTCTTTGCTACAATCATAAAACATTTCACCAAGGCCATAGCATTGACTCTATCTATTCCCCTCTTACCAACCAACAAAAAACTCTTTTCTGACATTGAAACGGAGATGACCCATGGCTAAGAAAAAAGTACTTTTTGAGTGCCAGCACTGCGGGCTCACCTCGCCGAAATGGATGGGGAAGTGTACCAACTGCGGTGCATGGGACTCCATGGTCGAGCTGAACGAACAGCAGCAAGAGGTCATCAAGCTTACCTCAAGCTCAGCGGCAGGAAAAAGTAAAGCACGTGCCATTAAAGAGGTGACACACACCGAGGTGACCCGTTTTACCAGTAATGATGTTGAGCTTGACATGGTGCTTGGCGGCGGTGTTGTTCCCGGTTCCTTAACCCTTATCGGCGGCAGTCCCGGCGTCGGAAAGTCGACACTGTTACTGAAGGTCGGGGCCAACATCGCAAAAACGGGTAAAAACACGCTCTATGTCACCGGAGAAGAGTCCGAAGGACAGGTCAAACTGCGCGCCGACCGTCTGAACGCGGCAGAAGACCAACTCTATCTGCTCAGCGAAATAAAACTCGAACAGGTCCTTGTAGAGCTGCAGGAACGGGCCTATGAGTTTCTGATCATCGACTCTATTCAGACCATGTACTCCGAGAACATCACCTCTGCGCCCGGTTCTGTTACCCAGGTCCGTCAGATAACCTTTGAGCTTATGCGCATTGCCAAAGAGCGCAACATCGCTATTTTCATTATCGGCCACATTACCAAAGAGGGTTCCATTGCCGGCCCGCGTGTTTTAGAACACATGGTCGACACCGTTCTCTATTTTGAAGGCGACAGTTCTCAAGAACTGCGCATTCTTCGCGGTTTCAAAAACCGTTTTGGGCCTACCAATGAAATAGGCGTCTTTGAAATGTGCCACGAAGGCCTCATCTCGGCCAAAGATATTTCGTCGCGGTTTTTCAACCAAAGCAAGGCGCAGCCCGGCTCGGCACTCACCGTCGTCATGGAAGGTTCGCGCCCGCTGATCTTAGAGGTGCAGGCGCTCGTCAGTGACTCCCACTCACCCAACGCCAAACGTCAGGCCACCGGTTTTGACAACAACCGTCTTAACATGCTGCTCGCCCTGCTGGAGAGAAAGTTGGAGATACCGCTTAACGGTTACGATGTCTTTATAAACATTGCCGGCGGCATCAAGATCAACGAAACCTCTGCCGACCTCGCCGTTCTCGCCGCGATCATTAGCTCCTTTCGCGACCGTACGATCTCCAAAGAGACCGTCTTTATCGGCGAGGTCTCCCTTGTCGGCGATATCAGGGAAGTCTTCCAGATCGACACCCGTCTGCGAGAACTCCAGATGCACAATATCAACAAAGTCCTACTTGCCAAAAAACCCAAAGAGTCCCACGGCGTAAAATGCTACGAAGTCGACGAAGTCACCAAACTGATAGATTGGATGTGAGTTCGCGATAAGTAAAGCCAATTTCTTGGCTTTACAGCGAACGAAACCAGAGTCGATGTACAAAGTACCGACGGCGGCTTGAATATAAATAGAAAAAGCGTAAGCTTTCACCTCCTAAGCCAACTGCTTGGCTTTAACCCGTGCGAAACTGTAGGTGTTATGCGTAGTATCACCGAAGGCTTGGATATAAATAGAAAAGCGCAGCTTTCACCTTACGAAACCAGAGTCGATGATATGCCATAGAGAAATATCCCGTAATGGATATTTTCTTTGGCTAAAGTAGAATCAATAGCTATCAGATACCGACGGCGGCTTGAATATAAATAGAAAAAGCGTAAGCTTTCACCTTTTACGCCAACAGCTTAGCTTTTCGGCGAACGAAACCACAGCGAAGTCGTTTACGACCGCTGAGACTTGTATCAATAAAAAAACCATAGATGTTATGTCAGTCACAACAAAAAATATCAATATGACAAGATCAACGTAAATACACTACCAAAAGCAACGAAACGTCTAATGCATGAACGCAATAGTCGGGTTTTTAAGTATAAACAAAACGAATACATAATAAGATGACTTATGAAGACAATCGAATCCTATATTTTTCTACGTAAACAGATCTTGGTCATGATTGGACTGTCACTTTTTCCTGGTCTAGGTTATATCTTCCTGGGCTGGGTAAATGATGTTGTGGTCCCTGCATTGATCTGGTATGCACTCATTATTGCCGTCTCTGTTTGGGGATTTCGTCTCTATAAAGGCTACCACCCCAACAGAATGAATACCCTTGAGACGAAGTATTGGTATACACATTTATCTATTTTCTTTCTGCTTATCTTTTCTCTGTGGACCTTGATCTTTGTCCTGTATGTCACAGAAGAACGTGGGCATCTTAACTACATAGCTATCTTTACACAGATAGGTGCCTCTGTTGTCGCATCGACACTGCTCGCTTCGGACAAACGTTTATTTACGCTCACACTGCTGTTTTTGCTGATTCCTCTTTCCATTGCCTTCGCGATGATCGGAGAATTTTATGGCTATGTCCTCTCACTTTTTGCACTTGTCTTGCTTGGGGTCCTTTTCTATGCCTCTTTCAGCAGTTATAAACTCCTTGAAATAAGTAGCTTCCAAGCCACTCACGACCACCTTACCGGCTTGCACAATCGGCGATACTTTATCCGTTATTTAGAACAGAAGGTAAAAAATCTTGCCCACTCCAAAAAATATGCCTTTATGATGCTGATCGACCTGGACCATTTTAAGACCATTAATGACTCATTAGGTCATGACATCGGCGACAAACTTTTGAAAGTTGTCTCTTCAAGAATGCTGCGCAATGTCGGTGACGACCAACTGCTGGCACGCTTGGGAGGGGATGAATTTGTCATTGTCTCACAAGACATCGACAGTGAAGAAGAGGCATTAAACGAAGCGATGGCCCTTGCCCAAACACTCTTGACACTTCTTAAAGAGACATTCATCATCGATATTCATCATCTCTATATCAGTGCCAGTATTGGGGTCGATATTATAGACAAAAACACCTCCGGTGCACATCGACTCATCAAAGAAGCTGATATCGCGATGTATGAGGTCAAAGCACAGGGACGCGACGGTGTTATTTTGTTTAATGATGAGCTCTCAACTAAAATAGAGAGTCATCTGCAGATCGAACGTCATCTCCATATTGCTCTTAAAAATAGAGAGATCAGTCTTGTCTATCAACCGCAGCTCAATGAAAACGAAAAAGTCATAGGTTGTGAGGTGTTGGCCCGTTGGCACAACGAGACACTTGGAACCGTACCGCCGGACAAGTTTATACCGGTCGCGGAACAGACCGGACTGATCGTCGAACTGGGGAATTATATTTTAGAAGAGTCCTTTAAGACCTTGGCCGCCTGGGATGACAAAGGCATCGTACTCGAACAGTTTTCGATCAACATCAGTGTACGTCAACTTTTTCATGGCAGTTTTATCGAGTCGGTAGAAAGACTGGCCCAACAACATCTTACAAAAGCACTTACGGCCAAGGTCATTTTTGAGATCACAGAGACTGTCATGGCCGAAGATATCAACAGAGTTGTCGAGATTATGAAAGAACTTGCACGCATCAACATCAACTTCTCTATGGATGATTTCGGTACCGGTTACTCTTCTTTGAGTTACTTAAAAGCCATGCCCGTTTCTGAACTCAAGATCGATCAGAGTTTTATTGCCAATCTGGGTAAAGAGAGTGCCGACCAGGCGATGATCGTCACCATCTTGAACATGGCAAAGATCTTCAATCTCAAAGTTGTTGCCGAAGGTGTCGAAACAAAAGAACAACACGCCTTTTTGCACGAGAACTGCTGTCATATTTTTCAAGGCTACTATTTTTCCAAACCGCTCATTGAGAACGATTTCAAAAACTTTTATATCGCGAATTCGGCGGTTCAGTAAACGCCTGTTATTTTTTAAGCACTTTGTTTGACCCTTAAGAGGTAAACTGTGTTAGAGTTAAGGGGTGCGTAACCGCTCATACAACGTTGAAGATTATCTACAATCTTTCTGTTGTATAATCTATCTATTACTAATTAAAGAGGTTTATATATGTCAGTTCAATGTATCGATGCAGAGTATAGAGGAGAAGAGCGTTATACAAAAATTTCGTTAGCGTACTCAACCGATGATCAATTAGCGGAGATAAACGCTGCTTTAGAGACTGTATTACAAGGATGTACACTCGACCACAACTGTTACACAAGCGACATCGCAAACGGTCGTAAAGTGATCGTCACAGAATTCCATGATGACAATGATCGTGAAGGTGGTAAGATCCTCGAGAAACTGATGAAACTTCTAAACATCAAAGAGTGCCAAAACTGATAACCCAGGTTATCAGCCCTTGCCTATGATTGGAATCGATCTTATCAAACTCGACCGCATGAAAAAGCTGATCGAAAAATATGACCATAAGTTTTTAGAAAAGTTTTTATCGCAACAAGAGATCGAACTGGTTAAAAACTATCGTACTGCTGCCGGTTTCTGGGCAGCGAAAGAGGCGGCTTCAAAAGCCTTGGGGTGCGGTATCGGGGCCGAATGCAGTTTCCATGATATTACGATTTCAAAAACCGCTAAAGGCGCACCGCTTTTAGAGCTTTCGACCAAGGTCAGAGACCATTTTAATATAGCCTCTTCCGCTCTTTCCATCACACATGACGGTGACTATGCTATTGCCGTTGTCACACACAAAAAAGACTAAAGGCTCAACCGCCGCCGACAAAGTCGAGAAGTTCGAGCTTGTCGTTATCGACAAGTTTATGAACATCCCACTGGTCCTGTTTGACAATTTCCATGTTGACAGCAGCCGCCATAACTTTGCCTTCGAGGTCTAACTTTTTTAACAGATCCAGCAGCGTTGCACCGTCCTCGATTGTTCGTATATTACCATTTACCGTGATTGTCATCGTATCTATCCATATATTGTTTTATTCGTGTATTGTAACGACACTAGTTTTATTTTTACTAAGAGAATATGCCCATCATAAATCATCAAGCTTAGGGGGCACATCATGGTCGGCAATATAGGCCTGCAGGCTCCCCTGCTCCGCCATACTGCCGATCCACTTTTGTAGTCCCGTACGCTCTTTTTGGTACTGCATCTTAGGAACGCCCATACCGCAGCTGGACTCAACGGCGTAGATGTTCAACTCGACTATACGCCGTACATGTCCAACCTCTTCATTAAACAGCGAGAAGTATCTTAGAAACTTCGGGTCCTCTTTTTCGATCAACACACCCTTGCAAAAGAGACGAACAAGCTGTGCCGGGCCGTTAAAGGCGTTAAAGACAACGGTCACTTCACCGCCGTTTTGTATGTCTCTGGCCGTACGGTTCCCGCTGCCCGGATAGTCCAGAAAGATTATACAACGATTGTCGATCACTCTGACACTGTCGAAACCTCTTGGTGATAGGTTGACTTCCTGACCGCTTGCCGAGGCAATATAAAACAGATGCTGTTTGTTGATAAAGTCAATGTCCTCAGCGCTCAAGACCTTATACTGCTTGCCCATTATGACTCTTTACGAAAACGGATCATCTTAAAGCGTTCGCCGAGGAAATCAGGCAGTATCAAGGTCTTGACCTTTTCCAACTCCTGTTTGTAGATCTTTTCATCCACATGCACCTTCAGCATCTCCAATAGCTCCAGGATACCCATGTTCACCAGGGCTGTCATCTGTGCCTTAAGCTCGACAAACCGTACCCCGGCTTCCTCATAAGCATCTTTGACATGCTCAAAGGTGACATCATAGGTAATGTCCGTTGAGCCAAAGGCGTCCTGACGGTTGAGCTCTTCATCAAAGAACGGGTAGACTTTGTGCTTGTCATATACCCGCAAAGAGAAGTCAGGGCGGGCCATCATCTCGCCGTAATCAAAACTCATAAACTCAAAGGTCCTGGCCGCACCGGCCATCTCTTTGGCAAACTCTTCGTACCCGACGGCGATCTCACCCCTGTCTTTGTGGTACTTGGCCGCCTTTTCACTGACCCACTCATTGTCGATATCAAATGCAACATTTCCATCTTCTTCGACACGTCCTGTCTTGCCCTTGAAAAAGAGCTCACACGGGAAGGCATCGAAGATCTCATTCGCAATGAAAAAGGCATTGTCAACACTGAGTTCACTCAGACTTTTGACATGAGAGAGCGTAATAGCGTCCCCAAAGCATTCGTTCAGGTAGTTGCGCTGCTGCTCCTGAAGGGCATCGAAACGCTCGACAATGACAAAGTTAAAACTCTTTAAGAGCTCCGGTCGCAAGGTATAGATAAACTCAATAAGGTCGGCCGTAAAATAACCGTGGTGCGCACCGATCTCACAAATGGTCGCATCGCTGTTTAAAAAGCCTTCATCCACCAGGGCAATAATGTGTTTGGCAATGGTGCCGCCAAAGAATTTTGAAGTCGAGACAGCGGTATAAAAGTCACCCTCTTTCCCGATGGTCTTATAGGTCGCGTAGTACCCGTTTTCCCCGTACAGCCATTGGGTCATATAACTACTGAACGGCACTGCTCATCTTTTCATACAGGGTTAAGAGTTCGAGCTGTTTATCGATCTCGTAGATCTTTTGATTGATCGTTTCGATCTTCATGGAATTCGAGAGAAGATCGACATCATATTGTGTTTTATACCCGGCTCTGTATAGGTCCTGCGTGTCTGTCAGGAGTTCAGCATAGAGTTTTCTGTTCTCCTCGGCCAAAGCGATCTTTTTATCGAAATTGGTCAGATTGTCCATGACCTGGTCAAACAGCAGTTTCAATTCGCGTTTTTTATCGTCTACGACCACTTTTGACTTTAAGTACTCGACTTTCGTTGCTTCGAAATCATTGTACGCATTGATATCCAAAGGCATCGATGCCGAGACACCGTAACGGTAATAATCGGTCTCAGATGTATTCGAAATAAGTGTGCCACCAGCCGGGAAAACAGAATCCTGCTTTTGCCAGTTATAAGAGGCCTGAAGATTAACAGAGGGAAGGTACTTCACCAAGGTCACATTTTTATACAACCTGTTTTTTTCACGTTCACTCTCTGCGAGTTTGACATCGATATTCTGTTCAAGGAACTTCGCTTCACTGACAATGGCCAAAAAAGGTATTTTGGCTGTTTCAGGGTCAAGGTCACTTAACTTTTTAAACTGCGCAATGATCTGTGCATTACTGGTCTCAAGGTCGAAAAGAGCCTGTTTTACGAGATTTAATTCGATGATGGCATTATTTAAAAAACCGGAGTCCAACTGACCGTTCAAATACTGCTCGCGTTGCTGTTCAAGGTTTATCTCCGAGTTTGAAACCTGCAGCTGCTGCTTTTTAATCCTGAGTTCAGACTGTTTTGCCTGCATTAACAAATCGATCGTCTGCTTGATCATAATACGTTTTTGCTGGTCGATGCTGTAATTCGCAAACTCTCTGGAGGCATTCGCGAACTTGACGCCGTAGATGATCCCGCCGCTTTGAAAAATAGGCTGATCGAGTACGATCGCAGCATTCTGGTTTTCAGAATCGCCTGCATTGTTTTCATTGTATGGATTTGAGCGGTTTATACTGTATTGCAGCATCACCGGTTTGATCCATGAGTCACGTAGTTTATTGCTCTCCTGATCGGTTTTATCGTATTCATAACCAAACTGTTTTCGTTTAAGGTCAGAGAGATATTCATCCAGCGATCGGGTTGCTGTCGCCTGTTCTTCTGCGCTCATCTGCTGACTGTCGAACAGTACCGTAGCATTTGCATCACTGCTATTAGCTTCCTGACTCACATTACCATCGTCTGCCGCCAACAATGTGGCAAGAACAATACTAAAGGCTGCTGATAGCTTTTTCAAGTCGTGTAAAGCCCTCATCCATCTCTTCCTTTGTGATTGTTAACGGTGGTAAAAAACGCAGGGTGTTTCGGCCTGCTTTAAGTACCATGACACCGTTTTCACGGGCTGCAGTGATCAGTTTTGCCAAGGTCTCGGCATCTTTGACACGCAGACCGCGCATAAGACCAAACCCTGTCGCCTCGCTAAAAATATCGCTGTGCTCTTTTTGCATCGACTCAAGTTTCTCTGAAAAAGCGATGATCATCTCGTCAAGGGCACCGCTCTCTTTGTAGTGGTTCAGAAAATCCACGACGGTCATTGCTGCTGTAGAGGAGAGATAGTTTCCCCCGAACGTCGAACCATGATCACCCGGGCCCAAGACATCTTTTTTACCGCTCATGACAACACCGATCGGCATACCGCCGCCGAGTCCTTTAGCCAGCGTAATGATGTCCGGTTCGATCTCATAGAGCTGAGATGCCGTAAACTCACCTGTACGGTAGACACCTGTCTGTACTTCATCGACGATCAAAAGAACATCTTTCTCTTTCAAAAATGCCGCCAATTTTTGCACCTTGGCTTTGTCGATCGGTTGGACCCCACCTTCGCCCTGGATCAGTTCGATCATAACCGCAACCGTATGTTCATCGACCTGTCCAGCGATATCATCGATGGTATCGGCATAGACAAAACCGTCCGGAAACGGACCGAAATAGTTATGCATCGACTCCTGGCCTGTTGCTTTTACCGTTGTGATCGTACGACCGTGGAATGAGTGCTGGAGCGTGATGATCTTATAGCGTTTCAACTCACCATCGACTTCGCCATATTTACGCGCGATCTTGATCGCTCCCTCATTCGCTTCGGCACCGGAATTTCCAAAGAAACAGAGCATGTCATACCCGCTCGCCTGAACGATCTTCTTGGCTGCAAGTTCCTGCTGTTCGATGTAATAAAGGTTAGAGATATGTATGATCTTCTTGGCCTGCTCGCACAAGGTACGGGCAAGGACATTATTACCATGACCGATACTCACAACACCGATACCCGATGTAAAATCGATGTAATCACGGCCTTCACTGTCCATTAGAGTGGCATTGTCACCCGATACAAATGCAACTTCCGCACGTGAATAGGTTGGCATAACATAGGAATTTTTTAACATTTTTCTACCTTTACTTTATTTTCTTGATACGC
>JBFEJN010000075.1:0-9005 GCA_041553195.1 Sulfurimonadaceae bacterium | reverse complement strand
CTTTGCCGTCATCGACGTACGAAGAGCCGACGAGTGGGAAGAGTACGGTACCATCGAAGGAAGCCACAAGATCACTTTTTTTGACGAAGTAGGACAATATGACCTCGATGCCTTCCTCGAAGCATTCACCAAGGTGGTGACGGACAAGGAACAGCCTTTTATTCTGGTCTGCGCCCATGCGAACAGGACAAAGAGCATCGGCGAGATCATGGGCTTAAAGCTCAAATATAAAAACGTCTATGAGTTAGACGGCGGCATTAACTGGGGTTGGATCGACAAAGGGTTCGAAACGGTCAAGTAAGGCCGTTTTCCGTTCTCCGGCCGCTTTTCAGTGCGGTTTGTCAGAAGGTCGCGGCAAAAGAGACCCTGCTCTCTTGTAAAAATAAAACACTCTTTTCATTTCTATTCTTTTTAAAAATCAACAATACAACTCTTCAATAACGCCGATAAAATAGTGCATAGACAACTCTTTACTATTTTTTACAGTATGAAAGTGCTAACATATTTGTTACTAGCACAGTTAAATCACGGATTTAACTCTCGCCAGTGACAACGGAGGTTCCAGAACATGGCAACAGAACCAGAGGCAAAAACATTGCAAGTACAGAGGTTTCTTCTTCTCTGCGGTATCTTATCGCCTCTCATGTATGCCGCAGCCGACATGATTGCGGGTCTTTCATGGGCTCAATACAGCTTTCGGGATTACACGATCAGCGAGCTTGGTGCAATTGGCGCCCCATCACGGCTGCTCTTTTCATCAATGCTTATTGCGGTCTATCTGCTCTTCTTGCCCTTCGGTCTCGGCGTGTGGAGAAGCAGTGCTGAAAGACGGAGCCTTAAAATCACAGGCGCCTTGCTCATAGCTATTGGTCTCCTGGCGCTTATGGTCGGGCAATTCGTTCCCATGCAGCAGAGAGGTATGGGCCAGGGGCTTAGCGGTACCTTGCACCTCGTAGAGGGGGCAGTGGCTATGCTCTTGGTCCTATCGGCCATGGTGTCGGCAGCGATTGCCTTTGGAGTCCGCTTTCGCGTCTACACGGCTGCTACCGTCATCATAATGTTGGTGTTTGGCCTATGGAGCGGCCTGGACGCACCAAACATAGAGGCCGGACTCGACACCCCGTGGTTGGGCGTCAAGGAACGCATCTTCTGGTACTCCTATCAACTGTGGTTTGCCGTGCTGGCGCTTACCCTTCTGCTCGAAAGAAGGGTCTTAGCCTGATACGTTCAAAAAGCCGCTTGCGGCTTGTTGGCTGCACCTTTTAAACCTTAGAGCACTACACATTCTATAAACACAAGGAGTTCAAATGACTGAAAAGACTTATCTCAAATTGCAATACAGTGAAAACAGTGTTGCCAACATGGCATCACGCATATTGTCTGCTTACATCGCGACGGGTAAACTGACTGAGACAAATGAAGAGGAGCTCATTACCAAAGCTACTCTATTGGCAATCAGACTTGCACAAAAAGCCGACACGCTCATTGACAGCGATGATGAAAGCACAGAATAGCAGGCCAAAGACGACAAACTGCTGCTTTACAGCTCTACAGACCTTGGTACAGTAAAGAGATGGCGCCATGACCGCGCCGGTGAAATGGCATTATTCTTGCAGGTAGGCTATAATTCTGCAAATATTAAAAATGCCCTACAGAAAGAGAAAACATGAAAAAGATCAATCTAAACGTCAAGCCAGATACCTACAAAGCGTTCCAGGCACTATGCGAGGAGAGAGGCACCAATGTGTCGGCTGTCGTCCGTGCATTCATGACGGAAGAGCTTAGAAAAGCGAAGTTCGAAAAGACGTTCAAGGCGGAAAAGAAGTAGTTACCCCGGAGCGTGTACAGACAGGTTTAACCTGGAATACCTGCTCCAACCGCACACCCTCATAACGGCCCAAAAGCCGCCCTGCGGTTAAACCTCCACTTTTCCCCGTTCCTCCACAAACCCTTTTTACGACGGTTGCATCCTCACTAAAAGGCCATAAAGCTTTACAATTTTCACCAATCAAGATAACATTGAATACATATCTTCTATAGTAAGACCAAAGGGTAGGAGGCAGTTATGAATAGCAAACGTTTCGTCAAACCATTAATGCTATGTAACCTGCTCGCTTTTTCAACCCTCTTATGTGCAGCAGAACCGACAGCAGCGCCGCACGAAGAACCGTTTCTATACGCCTACGCATACCTCGGCAACAACATCGGCAATACGCGTTCAGGCGCGCTTGAAAGTGTCGATTACAAAGGCAGCGGACCTGGGGAGTGGGGTTTCGGTTTCGGTCACTATATGACCGATTCCATTTCAATAGAAGGAAGTTTCGAGTATTTCGGAGAGCGTTTTGCGCGAAACGATGGCACCATAATTCCCGGAACGTACAACAATGTCATCCAGGTCACCTCCATAGGTCCCTCGGCTTCCCTGCTCTACCACTACAAACACGACCCTTTTCACCTCTACCTCGGTGCAGGCGTCGGGTACTACTCCACCGGTGTTAACGTTACCGACCCGGGTTCAGGTCTATTGACTAATGAAGGTGCCCCCTCAGACAAATGGTTTGCAGGGTACCATGCCGATTTCGGGGTCGCCTATAACACGGGCTTAGGCTTCGCCTTGGGGCTGGAACTCAAACACCGCATCCTCTACGTCGATTTCGACGCGTACACCGGCGGTAAAGCCGATGTCGGCGGAAACTACCTGCTGTTTGTCATACGCGGTGACCTTTAACCGCGTCAAAAGGAGAAAATATGAAAACAAAGATCATACGTCATGGGTTCATCCTCATACTGCTGGCATTGGTATCGGGCATGTTCGTGTCGCAGATGGCCATACCCCGCTTGGGTTTGTCTGCCCATACCATCGGTGTTGTGAGCGGTGCGCTTCTCATCGCCATAGGGGCTGTCTTTCAGGAGTTCACGCTTACACCTAAACAGACCAAAACAATGTATTGGAGCTGGTTGATTTCGAGTTATTTTAATTGGCTTGCCTGCCTTGTCGGTGCAATCCTTGGTACAGGTATGGCAACGCCCCTCGCCTCGAATGGGGTCAACGGCAACGCACTCCATGAGTTCATCGTTACCTCCATGCTGGCGGTCGTCGTCATTGCGTCATTCGTCGCTGTCGCCTTGTCTATCTGGGGCTTAAGATCCAAACTGACAAACCCATAAACAGCTCACTGACCCAACATACCATTATCGAATCCTAAAATGCAGCCTGTTTCAATTAGCACTTGTGCTACAATAACATCAAATTAAAAAAGGGTTTAAATGTTATTAAAAGTTACATATAGACTGCTCGCTTTTTCTTCACTTCCTTTCTTGATCACGGCTTGCGATAGTGTTTCGGAGGTTCCTTCGACCCCTTTTGAAACAGTTGCCGTTACGGGTTTTACTGCAAAATATTATTTCGAAGATGACGGAACAGAGCCGGGCGTCGGAACAGATGGCAATGATTCATCGATCGTTCCAGTGTTAAAGCATACGGAGACAGTCACAAGACCGGCAATAGACTACTCTTATGCCGATGAGTTTGGGATCGACTCTTATAACCTCTATACACAATGGGAAGGCAACATAACAATGCATTCGGACGCCAACATCAGTGCAAACTTTAATGTCTCATGGTCCGATGTCTCTTTCTACCTTGACGACATCTTAGTCTCTAAATGGTCAAATAGCAATAAGGTCATACCTCTGACACTGAATGAAGGGAACCACAGTGTTCGTATCGAGTATCACAACCATTGGCATACAACAGGCTTTAATGCCTCATTTACCGACTACACGCAAACAGATGTAAGCGAAGATATCTCCTCGATCGTCACTGAGACGACACAGATCAGCTATATCTCAGCCTATGAGGTGGCCAACACAACCTCCATATACAACGAAGTCGAGATCACCCTGCCTCAAGGCAACCGCTCCCACCTGCTGTTTCTAGGTTCATACCGTGCCGTCAACTGGGTCATCAACAACCCATACAACGTCGAATTGCAGGGCATTGTCTTTAACTCTTATGCACCCGGCACAACGGTGACAAATGCTGGCAATGCGCTCCTCCTGCATGCAACCGACCTTGCTGCCTATGGCGCGACTGCAACCGATATCAATGCGGATATCTTCTCGATGACTGGCAAAGAGTATGATTATATATTGGAAGAGTACAGTATAGGGAATTTTGCGATTCCGGCTTTATAGGACACCGGAAGCAGAGGAAAAAAAATAGCGACCCGTTAAAAACCCGCAAGCGGGTTTGTTAATGCTCTCTTTTACGGACCTCAGTTCCTTGGTAATACGAGACGATCGTCGCTTTTTGAAGCGTCAGTCGTATTTCACCTGACTTACCGTCGCTCTCCAGTAGGGGTAGACCTGCTCGTTCAACTGCCATTCGACCTCGGCTTTGGAGGGGATGCGGTAGCCATCGACATCGATATAGTCAAAATAGCGTCCCCGCCACGGGGTCGCTTCATACTTTCCGGAGACCTCACGGTAGCGGTTCGGTGCGTAAACGGAGACGATCTCGCCTTTTTCGTTAAAGGTGAACTCCAGCGAAACGGTGCTGTTTGCGTCGCTCAGGGTGGCTTTTGAACGCTCAGCATCGAGTGCTTCCCACTGCACCCCCTGACTCGGCAGGAGTGCCGTCGGGAACCAGACCGCCTCGGCCAGGTAACGCTGGAGAGCACCCTCGTCCAGCTCGCTTGCTCTTGGCGTATCGATGAGCGTGACAAGGGACATGACCTTGCCTCTCATCTTCCCTCTCCCCGCAACATAGCTGTCGCAGACCTTGATAGAGAGACCCGGCATCATCGCGATCGAAGCGTTCCAGACAAAGGCCCTCGGCCGTACCGAGAAGTACTGTTCCGCCTCCATCTGCGACCACGCCTCTGTGTCGGGCGAGACCCGGAAGCCGCCCGACTGCAAAAGGAAGGCGTGCTCGATGACCGGTGCACCCTCTTTGAGGACCAGACGAAAATAGCGCTGCACGGGAGCGGGAAGGTTCTCTGTCTCCTTTAGGGCGACATAACGCTCCTGTTCGGGGCTGGCAGCGTAGACCTTTTCTAAGAGCGTTGTTGTGTAGCTGTACCAATTTACCTTTCCCCACAGCAACGCGATGCTCAGCAGGGTTATAAGTGCCAGCAGAACGACCCCTGTTTTCATCATCGTCGATACCTTAGCTGCGGTCAGTCCCTACGGTAGTAGGCGACGAGCGTCGCTTTTTGAATGGTGTGGGCGTTGATGTTGTAGCCGACCACGGCGCTGTCGCTCTTGGCATTAAGGTCGAGTTTGTCGGTGTCAAGCGCGTAGACCGTAAAGATGTACATATGCGGACCATGTCCTTTAGGCGGACAGGCGCCGCCAAAGCCGCTGAAACCGTAGTCCGTCATGGTCTCGACGGCACCCTTCGGCAGTTTGTGCTCAGCCGAAGCGTTGGCAGCGATACCCTTGGCGTCGGCAGGGATGTTGACGACCTGCCAGTGCCACCAGCCGCTGCCGGTCGGTGCGTCCGGGTCATAGACGGTGATCGCAAAGCTCTTCGTCCCCTTAGGCGGGTTGCTCCAATGCAGCTCCGGGGAGATGTTCTGCCCGCTGCAGCCGAAACCGCCAAACTCTTCAGCCTTGGTCAACTGCCCTTTGAGCGTCTCGCTCTCGAGTGTAAAATTGTCGCCAAAGGCAAGTCCAGCCAGTGTTATGAGTGCAATAAAAAACTTCATGTAAACTCCTTTGAAGTCCAATTATAGTCGCAAAAAATCTAAATGGCAAGCACACTCATAACTCTTTTTTGTACCATCCCCAAAAGTGCGGTACCGGCGGAGTCTGTTCGTCGTCGTAGGCCAGAAAACTTTGCTCCCTCAGTCCGCAGCGGACAAAGCCGTCGATCTCGTCTCGGTCCAGCGGCAGCGGTATGTCGTTCTCCTGTTCGCCTGTCAGACGCGAGCGACAGGAGACCAGCAGGTCACCCTGCTCCGCCAGCAGGCCCACCATGGCATCGCGGGCTTTTAGGCGGTAATCGCCGGGGAGGACCTGGATGGTGTTGCATTCGTAGACAAGGTCAAACGCCCCGGACCATTCGGGCGGGCAGTTAAAAAGGTCGGCCACCAGGTAGTGTACGGAACTCCCCGCATACCGCTTTTGGCACAGGGAAATAGCACTTGGAGCGATGTCGAAGGCGGTCACCTCGTAACCGTACTCAGCCATCGTCTCGGCATCGTCGCCGACCCCGCAGCCGATGGCGACCGCTTTTTTGCCCTGCCCGTGGACGGGGTTCTCTTTCAGCCAGTCGACAAGGTAGGGGTTGGGCGCGAGGTCAGCCCAAAAGACGGCATTGTGGTCGCCCTCTGCACTGCTGTAGATGTGGTCAAACCACCCTGTCGGGTCGCCCTTTTGCTGGTGGGAACGGACCATCTCTTTGTACTTCTCGGCATCAAAGGCTTTTTTGTTGAGCCATTTCACATCATTCGCCTTCCGCCGTGACCGGGTCAACGACGTGCGTCACCTTCCGTACAATGTTGGCCGGAAAGCCGCTGCGTTCACTGTGTTCATAGATCAGCGCCTCCTCCTCAACGATATAGATACAGAACATGACATCTGCCGTCGCATACGAATGCACCCACTGAATCGCTTTGTGCTCCGCCTGCATTGCCGCAATGACCTCGTTGGATTTTTGTGCTGCCGCACGGTACTCGTCAGGACTGAACGACCCGACGCCGGGAATATCCCGATGGATTATATATTTAGACATCGTACACCTCCGTTTACTCAGTATATATAAACCTTATACCAATTGAGATAGAGATGCTCTTTGTCATCGCAGGCAGCATCGACGTTTAAGTGTGGTTTATGGTCTGGATAAAGTCTATACTTGCAATAAAAAGCGCCGTCGGCTCTTGGAAGTCGCATTTTATTTGTTCGGTTTTACTGACACTTTTTTCAATTTTCAAGTTTTTTTTATTTCTTTTATGACTTCATAATCTTGTCTCTTTCTTGTGACTATTTAGACGTTTAAATTTCTTTTATTACTTCATATCACTAGTATGTCACTTTTTTACGATGTGGCATTTAGTGCCACCCTGCATTACGCTTTAGCGTTTTATTCTTTGCGTGCACAAGAAAGAAAACTAACGAAAAAAAAGAAGTGCAATACCCTCCGGCACTATGAACTCCTCTTACTAACAAACTTGTTGGCTTCCGGGCTAATTGGCGGTTAGACGCCAATACTTGTTTGCACCCCGATCAATGAGCTTATTCGACGCAACTAACTCTTTATCCTCCAAATATTCAAACAGGGATTAAAACGAAGTTTTAACATTAATCAATGCGTTACCGCTTAGCTCTTTTCGTGGCATCTGCAAGGCAGACTGGAATGAGAGATGAACGTTAAGAAAACGGCTTGTCTGAGCGTAGCGAGTTTGTCGTTTTTAGTGAAAGAACGAGTGGAAGAATGGTAGTCGACAGCGGTCGACCCTGAAGCCGTCACGAGAGCTTTTTTGGTTTCGTTTTTTTGTGGAGAATCAGCGCCAACAGCGCAATGCAGGGAGGCACTAAATGCCGAGTCGTAAAAAGGAAAGAGTATACTCAAGGATATTTAACCTATCGATAAAGTTTCACGAAGTATAAAAACATGACTTTTAGATTTTGTCTTCTTCTCATATGGAATCCACTTTATAGCGGTAATGGAGTTCCAGGACCGTATCGTTGTCGCTAAGCTGGGCTATTTTTAACTGCATTGTCTCTCTCGATTGGACATATTTATTTCAGGCCGCATCATAACAGCCTGATTATTAGAGAGCAGCCAATGAAGTTTGAAAATCTACTGTCTTTAAACCCCTTTATTTAAAAGAATTAAAATGTGATGCAGGAATGATATTGGTTAGGTATCCTGCCGGTACTGAGAATTCATTTACACTCTTTTCTACATATTGTGTACTTAAATTTTATTCTAAGTTTTAAGGACCAATGATGAAAACAAAACTTCTGACAGTACTGATCAGTTTCATGCTTATGTTAAGTGGTTGTAGTGACAGCGGTGAAACTGCTTCACCTGCAGTGGTGCTGGAATCCATTGCACTTACACCCGCCAATCCCAGTCTGCCCGCTGGACTGACCCAGCAGCTGACGGCAACAGGGACCTACTCTAATGGAACCTCTGTGGATATTACATCCTCAATCAGCTCTTGGAGCTCAGACACAAATTCTTCGGCGACGATAAACAGCGCTGGTCTGGTGAGCAGTGTCGCTGTCGGTTCAGCAGTTATGACCGCTTCTTTAGAGGGTATCAGCGGTACCACAACAGTGACAGTTACGGCTGCCCTGTTAGAGTCCATAGCACTAACACCCGCTAATCCAAGTGTAGCCAAAGGTTTAACCCAGCAGCTCACCGCTACCGGAACCTATTCTGACGGAACTTCTGTAGATATAACATCTTCGATTAGTTTATGGAGCTCGGATTTTAATGCGTCAGCCACGGTAAGTGACTCAGGCTTAGTGAGCACGGTAGATTCTGGTTCAGCCGTTATAACTGCTTCTTTAGACGGTATCAGCGCTACGACAACAGTGACAATCACGGCCGCTTCATTGCAATCTATTGCGCTAACCCCGGCGAATCCAAGCATAGCCAAAGGTTTAACCCAGCAGCTCACCGCGACAGGAACCTATTCAGACAGCACTGCTGTGGATCTCACCGCTTCGATTACCACATGGTCTTCTGCGACGACAGCCGCAGCAACTGTCAACAGTGCCGGTCTGGTAAGCGGTGTCGATGTCGGTTCAGCATTAATTACCGCTTCTTTTGAGGGTATCAGCGCTACGACCACAGTGACAACGACAGCAGCAGTGCTAGAGTCCATAGTGCTAACGCCTGCTAATCCAAGCATAGCCAAAGGTTTAACCCAGCAGCTGAGCGCTACCGGAACCTATTCAGACGGTACTTCTGTGGATATTACATCCTCAATCAGCTCTTGGATTTCAGATACAAATTCTTCAGCGACGATAAACAGTTCTGGTTTGGT
>JBFEJN010000074.1:0-9057 GCA_041553195.1 Sulfurimonadaceae bacterium | reverse complement strand
CCGAACTGCGTCTGCATCCCCGTCTCGACGACCAGACCCGTTCCGCGCCCGTTGACGACGGCTGTCCCCATCCAGGCCCTGTTGGACTGGCCTGAAAGCGGCGTCTCTTCGTCGACAATATCACTTCGTTTCGCAACGGACACCGATTCGCCGGTCAGAGAGGACTCATCGATCTTGAGGTTAAAACTCTCGAGCAGTCTCAGGTCGGCGGGGACTTTGTCACCGATCTCCAAAAGAACGATGTCTCCGGGGACCAGCAGTTTGGCGTCAATGATCTCCTCTTTGGCGTTTCTAATCACCTTGCAGGTCGGATGCAGCATCTGTTTCAGTGCCTCAATCGCGTTCTCCGCTTTAAACTCCTGTACAAAACCGAGAACCCCGTTAAGCGCGATAATGACCAGGATCGTGACGGCATCACCTATCTCACCGATGGCCAGGGAGATGGCCGCCGCCGCAAAAAGAATAAGAATGAGCACGTCGGTGAATTGTCGTAAAAACACCACGTACCAGGGTGTTTTAGGGATGCGGACCAATTCGTTCTGGCCGTAGCGTTCCGACCGTGATGCAATCTCCTGCTCACTCAGACCTGTTTTGCCGTTACTTTGGAAGTGCTCGATGACCTCATCGGCGCTTTTGGCATGCCAGAGGATTTTAGGATTGCGCTGTGACATCTTTACCCCAATAGCGGATGAGCTGCGAGAAGATCAGCGGTACGGTAATAGCTGTAAATGATGATGCCGCGACCAGTGCGGTAAAGAGCGTTAGATCAATAAGCGAGGCGCTGTAGAGAAGCTGGGCGACAATGATCTCTGTCGTAAGCCTGGCATCAAGTCCTACTCCGACAATGACCGCTTCTTTGAGTTTCATCTTTTTCATCGGTACCATCAGCAAGACACCGAGAAGCTTGCCCAGTGTCCCGACCAGATACAGGACAACCGCCAAAAGTGGTTCCTCGAAAAAACCTTGCATATCGGCCGTAAAACCGACCCAAAAAAAGAAGAGAACACCGAAAAAACCGTAACTCAGTGTCTGCGTCGTTGAAGAGAGCAGCTCACCTTTGCGCTCTTCCTTTTCAAACAGGGGACGCAGTATAACCCCTGCAGTTATGGCACCGACGACCATGCCCAGTTCAACATACTCACCGAAACCGCCAAAGCCGAACAGAATGATCAAGGAGAAGAGCATCAGTGCACTGAGTGTCTTTGGCTCCCACTCTTGCGTAATACGCGGTATCCAGATGTAGAACAACCAGGAGATAAACCCGAATGCTGCGATACCGCTCAGCAGCCCTATGACCCCTCCATGGGCCTCACCGGCTTCCGAACCGATCCAGATCGAGACGATTCCGACGAGGATGACTTCGATGATGTCATCAAGAACACCAGCGCCGATAATAAAGGTACCGATCCGTGTCTTGATCATCTTAAATTCGTCGAGTATGGGGACGATTACCGCTTCGGCCGTCGGCATTCGGGTCATCCCGATGACCAGGGCGATCGCCCAGCCGTAACCGTAGAGCAGCATAGCCGCCACACCGAATACAAAGGGGATCACGGTGTTTAAAACAGTCAGCCAGACAATATCGCTGCTTGAGCGCTTCATCTCCCGAAGATCGATCTGCAGCCCGATATAAAAAAGAAGAAAGAGAACGCCCAGGTTGGCCAGGAAGATGAAGGTGTTCTCAAAGGCCGGTACCGAATGGATAAAGGGCGAAAATGTGGTGTAACTCAGGGCCATTCCGACAAAGAGTGCGGCCAGAATGCTGGGTATACGAAAACGCGAAAGAAAATAGCCCAGGGCATAGGTCAAAGCAAAAACCAAAGAGAGTAGCAGCAGAAGTTCGCCTAATTCAATTTCATTCATAACCTCATCCTTTATTCATCTGCGTGTACGACAGCGCGTACATCATCCCGAAATTTGCACTTAAAAGAGCGGCGTTTTGTTGAGTTCATGCCAGGTGAGAACCCCGCCCCAGATCTCCTCCGCACTTTCAGCATACCAGAAAAGCGCTCTGTCTTCAGAAGCGATGCTTCCTTCCTCTTCTAAAAAGTCCATGTCGATGAGCTGCTCCCAATACGTTTTACCCACCAGAATGATAGGGATCGGGTCGATCTTACGGGTTTGAATAAGTGTCAAGACACCGAAAAGCTCGTCCAACGTACCAAAGCCGCCGGGAAAAACGACCAGTGCTTTTGCCCGCTGCAAAAAATGCAGTTTTCGAATGGCAAAGTAGTGAAACTGGAAACAGAGTTCAGGTGTAATATAGGGGTTGGGATACTGCTCGTTCGGAAGTGAGATGTTGAGGCCGATCGATTTGGCACCGACATCAAATGCCCCGCGGTTGGCCGCTTCCATAATACCCGGACCGCCACCTGTCATCAAGGTCAATCGAGAGTCGTGCGGCCCTTTGCCCGCACGGCCTACCAGTTGTCCAAACGCTCTCGCAATGGTGTAATATCGGCTTTTTTCTAGAATCCTCTGTGCTGTTTTCAGGCGTTTTAATGCTTGCGGTGCATCCGGTGTTGTATCAAACGCTGCCTGAGCAGAGGCAAGTTTGCGTCGTGCCGTTTGCTCTTCCATAATATGGGTACTCCCAAAAACAACAACAGTGTTTTCAATACCGTTTTTCTGTAAAAGCAGTTCCGCTTTTTGGTAATCCAGATCTAAACGAATTCCCAAGGTGTCATGCTGCTGTAAAAATTCTTCATCTTTTTCGGCTATGACATAGCTCTTGCTGTGCAACAGCTGTTCGATTCTCTGATGGGCTTCAGGGTCTTCTTGCAGCTCTTTTTTAAACTGCGACGGAAGCGGTTCCTCTCTTTTTTTAGGGTCAGCCGGATGTGTAATGGGAGGTTTCATCTCTATCCTTTCGCTTTGATTATAAAAAAACATTGCTGAATACCACTCTTTCTAGAATTCTACTCTTCTTCACTCTCTTTTACAACATCGCAATACAATCAGCGCTGACTCTTTTTTAAAAGGAATTTGTATCTTATCACTGTTTTTTTCATTGCTTTAATACTCTGCTAACACTTCTGTACTACAATAATATATGGCTAAAAATATACTTTTATTGGAAGATGATACCCTTTTGGCAGAGACCCTTCAGGAGTTGCTGACAAGTGAAGGGTACGATGTCACACTGGTCCTTGACGGCGGGGCAGCTGCGGATGCTGCCTATGAGAAGAAGTTTGACCTTTACGTTTTTGACATCAATGTTCCTGACATCAATGGGCTGGAGCTCCTGGAGAGCCTTCGCGGAGCCGATGACAAGACTCCCGCGATCTTTATCAGCGCCCTGGTCGATCTTAACTCCATCACCAAAGGGTTTCAGGTCGGTGCCGATGATTACATCAAAAAACCTTTCTTTCCCGAAGAGCTGCTTATCCGTGTCAATGCCAAATTGGCACAACAGACTCCTGCACTTATCCGTTACGACGATCTTGAGTTCGACCCGCAAAAGAAACTGCTGCGCAAAAATGGTCATGTTCTTGCACTCGGTGAGGTACAAGAAAAGCTCTTCGAACTTTTTATTACGAACTTTGACCAGGTTCTGGACAAAGAGATCTTGATGGACTGCCTCGAAAAGCCTTCGCCTACGGCCCTCCGTGTCGCGTTGACCAAACTCAAACAGACCACCGGACTCAACATTCAGAACCTTCGCGGTGTGGGGTACATCCTTGAGTCGCGTTGAGTTAGAGTCTTTTTTAAAGAGCTTTCTACTTTTTTTCATCTCGTTGAGTATTGTGCTTACCGCCCTCTTTTATGTCAACTACACCAAAGAGGTCGCAAACTTTGATGACCATCTTTTCACCCAGATGCGTCTGTGCAGTTTTGATCTTAAATGCGAACAGTTCAAGATCGATTTCGTTCCCATAGAAGGCCAGGAGAACTACCTGCTCTACAAAGACGACACCGGTCTCAGCAGCTACTTCCCGATTCCGGGTGCAAACGAGTACCTGATGTCCTTTCATCTTCCGGCAGAAGAGTACCAGCGCCAGCTTGCCTCTTTGCAAAAAGCTGCGATGATGGAGTTTGTCGCCGTTTTGGCCGTTATTTTTGTCATCTCCGGCCTCTTTTCCCTCTATGCCCTTTACCCCTTGCGTAACGCCTTGGCCCTGACTCAGGAGTTCATAAAAGATATCCTGCACGATTTCAACACACCCCTGGCAGCACTGCGCCTCAACACTGCCATGTTAAAACGCGAGATCGGCGAGAATGACAAGGTCACACGTATCGAAAAAAGTGTTCAAAATGTACTCGACCTTCAAAACAACCTTCGTGCCTACCTGCATGACCATGCCCATCAAAAAGAGCTCATCGAACTCAAAAGCCTCATTTCTCAGCGGATCGACATGCTCGACAGAAACTATCCGGACATTCATTTTGATGTCGTCATGGAAAACGCCAAAATCGCCACTAATCGCGAGGCATTCACCCGTATTCTCGACAATCTTTTAAGCAATGCCGCAAAATACAACCGGGCCGGCGGTTCGGTCAGCATAACTTTTGACAGGGACACATCCACACTGAACATCACGGACACAGGCAAAGGGATCAAAAATCCGAGACGCATCTTTGACCGTTTTTACAAAGAGCAGGAACGGGGCATCGGTATCGGCCTGCACATCGTTAAAAAGCTGTGTGACGAGCTCAAAATCACCATCCGTGTTGATAGTAAACTTGGCAAGGGCAGTACTTTTCGTCTGGAACTTTCATCACTTACAATCAACTAACACTGTTGTGTGACAATACCGATATCAAAAACCAAAAAGGATTTAAAATGAAAGCAATTACTCTAAGCACAACCGCTTTGATGCTACTCGGAACATTAACATTTTCAATGGCGGAGGAGATCTCCGTTGACGAGCAGATCACTGCGATTCAAGAAGCACCTGCACAAGAACGTGTTCGACTGATGAACCAGTTTAAAACACGTCTTGCCACCATGAATGAAGCAGACCGTGAAGCCGCTATCACACAGCTTCGTACCCAAACACAGACTCAGGCACGTCTACAAGAGGGAACAGGCGAAGGTGAACAGGTTCACACACGTACTATGACGCAAGAGCGCAGCCGTATCAATGAGATGCAACAGACACAGCAGATGCAGCAGCAGATGCAACAACAACAGCTTCGTAATCAGTTTGGACAGAGTGAAGGTACTTTGCCTGCACAAGGCAATATGGTAAAATAACTGCTACAACAGATACCGTAACACGTGACGGTATCTTGACGGAGAATGAATGCGCAAAACCCTCACTGCTTTTTTATACTTGACTACAAGTCTTCTGGCTTATAGTGACCTGGACCTGGATGGTGTTGATGATGCCATCGATCGGTGCCCCAATACCTCCATGACCGAATTGGTCGACATACATGGTTGTACCATTAAAAACCTGGAGAGTGCGCATCGCTTTGACATTATCGTCGGTGCCAGTTATTCGCAGATCAACCCCGCCCAAGAGAAAACCGACACCATATCTACCTCCGTTCAAGCAGATTATTACTATAAAAAATTTTCACTGCAAGCGTCAACCGGTTATTTTAATTCAAACAGCAGTATTACCACAAGCAGCGGTCAAACCGACTCTTTTGTGGGTGCCTACTATCAATTAAACCCCCTTCAATTATTGACATTTCGTCTCGGTGGCGGCCTTCTGTTGCCGACCTATGATTCAGGTCTTGACAACAATAATATGGACTATACGGCATCGGCAAATGCCAGCTATCTTTTTAAAAACATGAACTTTTTCGGTAGTGTTGCCTATACTCTGATCAATGACGATGACACAAGCTATATCGATACCCTTGGCAATATTGTGTCGCTTGAGTATCAAAATACGCTTGCCTTTAATGCCGGCATCGGTTTTTATCCGACGGACAGACTCTACACGAGTCTTGCCTATAATCACAGTAACAGTATTTATAAGACCATAACAGACAGTGACGGCGTCAGAGAACCGGAACCACTGGAAACCGTCTCTGCCTATCTCTTCTATACGATCGACAAAAACTGGTTCACTACGGTGAGCTATGCCTATGGTCTAAGCGACACGGCCAGTGACCATTTCGGGGCCTTGAGAGTAGGGTATTATTTCTAAGTTTCTTCAGCGCAGCAGTTTTTCCGTATCGATAGCATAGAAACGCTCGAGCGCGTTATACAGAGCCGGAAAATGGTGTTTCAATGCAGCCGGTGCCTCAAAAAAACGCTCGGTGAGCACCGCAAAAAACTCCGCTTCATTGCTGGCTGCATAAGCTCCCAACAGTTTGTACTTGCCCCAATCCCGGTCTTTCATTGCAATCGAGTTCAACACCGTAAACTCTTTGGCAAAGGTCTTGACCCAGCTGTCGTATTTTGACTTCTCCAGCGGCGGCACGCCGTCGATGTAGCCGTCCATAAAATCGATCTCATGGGCGAACTCATGAATAATGACATTGTTATGACGCAGATGGTAAGCCTCTTTTTTAGCCTCATGCCAGGTAATGACCACCGTGTCGTTCGCGGATTGTCCCTGAATGACATACTGTTCTTTGGTAAAGATACCGCCTGCTGAACGCACCTCTTTGACCATGACGGCATGCGGGTAGACAACGATGGTCTTTAATTCGTCATAGCAGTTCTCTGTCTGTTTATGCACCAGCAGCAGGCAGGCATAAAATGCGATGATGACTTTCATCTCTTCGGTCACATCCAGTTCTACGCCGATAAAATCCTTGGTGTAGATAAAACGAAGTATGGAACGCTGAAGGGTTTGCTGGTCCCGGGTAGAAAGTTTTGTGTAATAGGGTGTTCTTGCAAGGATCGTTATATATGCCTGCGGAAAGTCGAGAAAAGCGATCTTCTGCAGTTGCTTTTTTTGACGCCAAACAGACAGAAAATAGAATCCAAACCCCACAATACCCAAACTCCCGAAAAGCAAGAGCAGAGCAGAAGGATAACTCATCGCAGGCTACACGACAATGCGAGTGTAAATCGTCTACAAGCCTTTTTTACGCATATCATAAAGAAAATAGAGACCTAAAAGTGTCGCGGCTAAACCGCCTATCAGAAGAATAAGTACCGTTGTCATCGTTAATTGATCAGCCCAAGTTCAGCCAACAGGGGCTTAATGCCGTTTGCCAGCTCGATCAGCTCTTCGTAAAGAATGCCTTCGGCCTTATCTTCCAGGATCCACTCATCTATACGCTGCATTGTCTGTGATTTTTCACTCTCGCTAAGGATCTCCGACTCTTTTACCGCGTCTTTGATCTTCTCTAAATGGCTATGGTCTTTGTGTGAACTCATCTGTAATCCTTAATAGTTGTTATATCTGCCCGCTTCGACATCGTTGCGAAGGGCATCTATCTTCTCTTGTATCATATCGAGCAGTATCTTAGCCGCCTCTTTATCGTCAGCTTCAGGCACATCCCAATCTGTTATCTTCATATTGGTCTTGAACAGCAGCTCAACCGCCAACTGTATCTCTGTCTTGCGGCTGGCCAGCTCTTTTTGTATGGCATTCATACTTTTGCACTCCTCTTTTTTCTATTATACATCAACCTGAATGTGGCAGGCTGAAAATACAAAAATGTATTTCTCTTTTTAAATATTTTATATGCAGCTTCATCGTGCGCCTGTTCTAGCCTGCCGATACCATTCGGGTCTCTTTAACAGGGCAATGCTGCAGAGAGCAGCGTATACACGGTGTCCCGCCGTACAGATAAATTCCACTTATTAGCCCTCTCTTATTCTCTCCTCTTAAGAGTCTTTGCCCTATAATCTCAAAATATAACTATAAAGCAGCCGTATGGATTATTTCGCAAAACGTATCATTCCCTGTCTCGACGTCAAAGACGGACGTGTCGTCAAAGGTGTGAATTTTGTCGGTCTCAAAGATGCCGGAGACCCCGTTGAAGTGGCTAAACGCTATAACGAGGAGGGGGCTGATGAGATCACCTTTTTGGATATCGGCGCCTCTCACGAAGGACGTGATACCATTGTCGATATTGTTGAAAAGGTCGCCAGAGAAGTGTTTATTCCTCTGACAGTAGGCGGGGGCATTCGCAAACTTGAGGACATTTACGCTCTGCTCAACGTCGGCTGCGACAAGGTGAGTATCAATTCTGCTGCCATCAAACGTCCCGAGTTTATCAACGAAGGTGCACAGCGATTTGGTGCACAATGTATTGTCGTTGCCATCGACGTCAAAAAAACGGGCGATCAGTACAATGTCTATCTCAATGGCGGACGGGTCGATACCGGAATCAACGCTCTTGACTGGGCCAAAGAAGCGGTCGATCGCGGAGCAGGGGAGATCCTGCTGACTTCGATGGATGCTGACGGAACCAAGGCCGGTTTTGACATCCCCATTACACAGCAGATCAGCGAACTGGTCAATGTACCGATCATCGCCAGCGGCGGAGCAGGGACGATGGAACATATTAAAGAGGTCTTTGAACACGGTGCTGATGCGGCTCTCGCGGCCAGTATCTTCCACTATAAAGAGATCGATATTATGGACCTGAAACACTATCTTCACGACCATAAGATCCCGGTGCGCCTATAATGATCATCTGCGCAGGCAACAACGAGAATTTCGACTTTGCAACACCGATGGGAGTAGGACTCATCGAAACCGCGATGAACCTTACCCGTCTCTGCCTTTTCGATAAGCCCGAGTTTCTCCTCTTTGTCGGTACGGCCGGTTCATACGGAAAACACGACATCTTTGACATCGTTGAGTCAAAAACGGCGGCAAATATCGAGCTGGCTTTTTTAGAAAAGAAGGCCTACACACCGCTAGACAACGTTGTCTCTACCCAGACAAACGGGGCAAAAGATATCATTGTCAACTCCTCCAACTACATCTCAACCGATGCCGAGCTGGTCAAGAAGTTTTTGAACTTCGGTGTGGAGATCGAGAACATGGAGTTCTTTAGTGTCCTGCGCATCGCCCAGGAGTTTGACATCCCTGCCGGTGGTGTCTTCTGTGTGACAAACTACACCAATGTCGACGCTCATGCTGATTTTCTTGCCAATCATGAAAAAGCCAAAGAACTGCTCAGTGCCCATGT
>JBFEJN010000073.1:0-9184 GCA_041553195.1 Sulfurimonadaceae bacterium | reverse complement strand
TGCATAGGAATGCCCCTGTTATAAGATTCAGTTTAAAACAGAGTACAACAAATAAAATTAATAATTATCTATTATTAATAGTTAGGCCTATTTTTCGTCCATTACTACGCCTTATTCGCATAATACAAAATACAGGTCAGGCATTGAATCTCCACTTTTCCTTACACCATAGATCGAAGCCTCACCTTCGCCTCGAACCCAATATGCATTGAACCGTTAAACACACAAGGATAAAACATGGCATTGATGGCATTGACAGAAGAGAACTTTGAGAAAACCATTGCGGAGAACGAAATTGTTATTATGGATTTTTGGGCTCAGTGGTGCGCGCCCTGCAAGCAGTACGGACCTATATTTGAAAGAGTGGCGGAGAACACCCCCGGCGTTACATTTGCGAAAGTCAACACGGACAATGAGTCGTCAATAGCCTCAGAGTTTCAGATCCGTTCCATCCCGACGACCATAGTCATGAAAGAGGAGATCGTTGTGCTTGTGCAGGAAGGTGTCCTCTTCCAGGAGAGGTTGGCGGAGATCGTCGAAAAGGCGCAGGCGCTCGACATGGAGATGGTCCGTAAAAAGATCGCAGAGCAGGAAGCGGCAGCCGCTCACTAGTCTCGCTTAGCAGGCCTCTCCGAAGGCGAGGCAGTTTCTGCCGCTGGCTTTGGCTTCATAGAGCGCGATGTCGGCTTTCGTGACCGTTTCGGCGAACGTACTGCCCTCGCAGTGGCAGGCGATGCCGAAGCTTGCCGTTACGCGCCCCACCTGTGGAAAATTTTCCATGCTGATGTGGTTGCGCACCTTCTCCGTGATGCGCGATACATTTTCTTGCGAATCCACCATCGTCAACAGCAGGAACTCTTCGCCGCCCCAGCGGACAAGGTAGTCTTCCTGACGCACCGTCTCGCGGACGATCTCTACAAACCGCTTGAGAACATCGTCGCCGCAGCCGTGCCCGAACGTGTCATTGACGTTCTTGAAATGGTCGATGTCCATCATGACAACCCCCAGTCTTTTCCCTTTGACCTTCGCGGCATGCTCTATAGCGAGCAGGTTCGTCTCGAGAAACTCGCGGTTATAGGCCCCGGTCAGACGGTCACGGGAGGCTTTCTCTTCGAGCTTGGACTGCTGGTTCATCGTCAAACTGATGTCAGTGAACGCGGCAATGTAACCATGCTCGTCCACGTAGCTCACCGCCACCGTAAAGATGCGCACCGCGCCTTTGACATCGACAAAGGCGACCATTCGCTGCGTTGCCGGCAGACTGCGAATTATCTCCAGCCAGTTTTCACCCTCTTTGACTTTACCGAGGTGAAAGTACCGGTCATCTTCCATAAACAGTTCGCAAATACACGCATGCTTTAACAGAAACGACGTCAGCGTGTCATAGCCGAGCGTGTCAAAAAAGAGCTTGTTCGCATACTCCAAAAGCGTGCCGTCGCTCAAGATAACAATGTTCTTCTGCAGTTCCAGCATCGAGTGGAGCCGGTAACGCTCGGACTCTATCTTCTGTTTCTGGTCTTCAGCACGGCACAGCAGATAAAACAACAGCGCCAAAAGCGCGACGCCGACGATGATGAGAAGAACCGGCTGCATAAAAACATATTTCAGGTCCCGGTGCGTTCTGTCGAGGACAAAGTAGCCGACCGTCTTCTTGGAGACGACATTTTTAAGCGGCAGGAACGTCACGACATGGATCGCCTTGCCGAACGGGGCCATTAGACTGTAGGTCTCATCGCCGAGCAGCTCGTTCTGTGCCTCGTCATGACCCGCAAGATACTCTTCGATCAATTCCGTCGTCTCAGGATTACGAAGCGGAAGGATCTCTTTCTCGTTCATGTAGCCTTTAAAGAGCGTGCTGGGAACATAGTTTTGCTGCTCGTTCTCAAAGACCTTTGAACGCACGACATCTTCGCGCATCATAAAGTCGACGTTCGTCCCCATCGCCTTTTGGAACTTCTCCAAAATCGTCTTGACAGAGACAGAGAGCTCGACACTGCCGATGTGCCTGTTGCCGTCGAACAGCGGGTAGACGAAACGGTAGCCGTTGAAGATGCGCCCCTCTTCAAAACCTTTAAGAGGCTGCTGTGTCCGGTTGACGTAGGCCACTGTGCTCCTGACATCACTAAGATTGTCACCGAACTTTTCGGGACGGTGAAAACGGAGAAAACTGTCGTTGTTTTTCAAATGGAAATGGAGCTGTTTCAGATGGTTGAGCTGAATGTTCTCGTAAACCGGCAGCAGCTTCGTGTAGAGTGCCTCTCTGATCTCACTGCGCCGTTGCGGCGAAGCCGCCTCGGCCTCACTGAAAAGCGCCGTGATCTCCGGAACCTGCACCTGGTTGTAAAAGACGGTGTCCGCCTGCGACTTCAGCGCGTCGACAATGATGTCGAAGGCCGTCGCTGCGATCTCTTTTTCCGCGTTGAGATGTTCTTTGATACGCTCTTCGCGTAAAACCAACACCATCGTAATAAAAGTGACGGAAAGAGCCATAAAAAAGAAAAAATGTTTTATTGCCAACTTCTTTTTAATACTAACGCTACGTCTTCTTCCTCTAGGCATATCACTCCGTATTTTAAACTATTCTGCCGGTGAACTCCGGCCGTGTTTGCAGTCTCGTAGAGAGTCATAATAAAAAGCATATTGCCGCTTTTTAGGGACTATTCGATACCTGATGACAAATAAACGATTCTTTTCGTTCTATAATATTATACATCAAAGTACTTATGCACGTATGGTATATTCGATGATAGCTTTTTGGTTTATTTTCATTTTACCAAAGGGCGAATCCCCGCTTTTAAAAAAAGCTTAGCCCGACCGTACTCTCTCCCCTTGACTATTATTTAACCAGCCAGCGCCCCGCGGCACCCCGTAAAAAAGTTATAATCCACTACCTACTATTCAAAGCGAGGAGTCTGCTATGGTCAAAGAACGCTACGTTCGGAACATGCAGCAGGCCCGAACCTCCATCGTCCGACAGCTCCACACCCTTAAACTTCTGGTCTCCGGCCTCGACATCGACAAAAGCCACTTTACCCCCAAACTGACCGAAACTGCCTTTGGAAAATGGTTTTACAGCGAAGCCCTCCTCTTTTCCTCCGAGACGAGCCGTAACTGCCTGAAAGACATCGAAAAGAGCCTGCTGGAGTTCCACACGCACTTTACAGAAATATACACGCTCTACTACGGCAGACGCACCTGCTTACTGCTGATGCTCCTGCGCATAAAACGCAGACCCTCTGCCGCTGAGAAAGCGGCGGCGCAGCAGCTCTACGAAAAGATCATCCCGCTCTCCGACCGGCTCAAACAGCAGGTCAACCGCCTGGCGGTGATACTGGAAAAGATGCCCACTGAGGCCTTCTGTGAACTTTCGCACACACCGGACAACAGGCGATTGAGCGCCTGAGGCACCCCACCGCCTGACACCCTGCCATAATTTGCCGACCTTCTGCGCCGATGTGCCATCATTGCAGCATGGAAAATCTATCGAACAGCGCGCACCGCAGCAGCATGCAATCAGAACGAAACCGAAGCGTCCGCGAGGAGCCCAAACGCCACGACTACACCTTTGAGGGGCACCCCGTCGCCATCGTCGAGACCTTTTCGCGCCGCGGCAAACGCATCGCCCTCATCGAAGACAGAGACGGCGAGGTCTTTGAAATCTTCTTTGAACAACTGGACTAAAAAAGCACATCGGAGTATAATAATTCCATGTCCGAACGCATAGGCTGTTGTGACCTTTATAACAGCCTGTTAGCGATTAACACACCGGTAATCTTTTGGAAGTATGATTATAAAAAGAAACACAAAGGAGAGTTCATGTCCTACACTGCCCTGAAAACAGTCACCCTTGCCGCCCTGCTCTGTGGCGGCACCCTCTACGCAGACGCCTTCAATACCGGCAAAAAAGAGGGCGCGTCGCATCGGAGTACGAACGTCGAACGCACCAAGAACATCGGACAGACCAAGCGCGTCGAGCGTACCGAACAGCGTGTCACAAGCAAACAGCAAAAGGTGAGCGAACCGCGCTACCGCGTTACGAAAGAGCCCCTGGTCAAACAGCCGAAACCGCCTGCCCCTCAAAAGGTCAAACGCGACAGGACGCCGCATTACTGGGTACCGCGCAACGTTAAACCGCTGCCGTACTACCACCGCCCCGGCTACACCATCCGTACGCTTCCCACAGTGGCTACGACCGTGACCCTCGGCGGCCTCGTCTTCTTTTACGCCGACGGCATCTACTACAGCCGCTACAACACCGGGTTTATGGTCGTCCTGCCGCCGATCGGGCTTCTTGTGCCGATTCTGCCGCTGGGCTACACCGTCTTTCAGCTGCGCGGTGTGACCTACTACTACTACGCTGACGTCTACTACATCTGGGATGTGCATCACAGCGCCTACCGCGTCGTGGAGGTGCCCGAAGACGACGAGACCTACCAGCCCGGCGACGTTGTCGACATTTTGCCTGACGGCGCCTACACCGTGACCATCGACGGTGTGCAGTATTACCGTTTCAACGGCGTCTACTTTCTGCAGTCGGTGCAGGGTGCCCGGGTCGTCTACGTCGTCGTAACGCCGTGACCTCTTCCGTAGCAGCAGTGCGCATCGAGAACGTCACCACCGAAGAGCAGCTGCAGCGCCTCGAGCAGCTTGCCAGAGAGATCTGGTACGAACACTACACGCCCATCATCGGCAAGGAGCAGGTACGCTACATGCTCGAACGCTTTCAGAGCAGTGCCTTTATGCAGCAGCAGCTCGACGAGGGTTTCTACTACTACCTCCTCACCGACGAAGGCGAGGAGGTCGGCTACATGGCCGTCGAGCCCAAAGATAGAACCCTCTTTATAAGCAAGTTCTACCTTCACAGTAGTCACCGCCGCAAAGGCCACGGCAAAAAGGCCCTTGCCTTTTTGCGTCAACTCGCCGCCGACCGCAAACTGCCCACCCTGACACTCACCGTCAACAGACACAACACCCTCGCCCTCAAAGCCTATGAAAAACTGGGGTTTACAAACGTCGGCAGCCTTGTTCAGGAGATCGGCGGCGGTTTTGTCATGGACGACTACCGCATGGAAAAACGGGTCGAGTGACCTCTGCAGTTGACCCGTTTAACAAAGCCTGCTATAGTTAGAGTAAATACACTAAAAAGGGGTCGCCATGACCCGTCAAACGTTTTTGCGACTTCTTGCTTTAGTATGCGGAGGATTATTCATGCCACTCAGCGCCAATGAAACCAGACCCAAAAGAGCCCCGGCATTTTTTGCCGGCCACGGCTCGCCCATGAACGCCATCGAGACCAACGCCTTTACCCAAAGCCTGCACACGCTCGGTCAGACACTGCCCAGGCCCAAAGCCGTCTTGGTCATCTCGGCCCACTGGACGCCGCCCTATAGTGCCGTCTCCGTGCACAGAAGCCCGGAACTGATCTACGACTTTTTCGGCTTTCCGCCGGCCCTCGAAGCGGTGACCTACCCGGCAGATAACGCCGAGTTTCTGCTCCCATCCCTGCGGCCGCTGTTCGACTCCCTGCAGGTCAAAGAGCGCGGACTCGACCACGGCACATGGAGCGTACTGCTCCACCTTTTTCCAAAAGCGGACGTCCCTGTTATGCAGCTGGGCATACGAAGCGACCTCTCCCTGCGCGAGCATTTCGAGGTCGGCAAAAAACTGCTTGCTCTGCGGGAACAGGGGGTCATGGTCATCGGCAGCGGCAACATCACCCATAACCTGCGCGAGGCGAGAATGCCGAAAGATGCCCCCGCGGTGAGCTGGGCAACGGAGTTTGACCTCTTTGTCAAAAAAGCGATCGAAGAGAGGGATTTTGAGGCGCTGATCGATGTCGAAAACCGCCAGCGCTACGCCAGAATCGCCCACCCGACGCTCGAGCACTACATTCCGCTGCTCTACGTTGCGGGGGCCTCTTCAGAGGAGGACAGCAGCCGTTTTGTACACGAAGGGATGGAGCACGGCAGCCTCAGTATGCGAAGCTGGCTGCTGGGACCTTCCTAGTGGTGGGTGTGCGTTCCGCAGCCGCAGCCGCCGCCGACCATGCCGATGACATAGTGGTCGTCCACTTCGGTGACATCAAAGTTGTGCTTGCCGCAAAAGCTTGACTTCATGTACGCAACCTGTGCCTCGGCCGCGTCCGACGCGTCCGCCTTGACATCGAATGTCTCTATCTGGGCCATGCCCTCTTTTTTCGCACAGCTGCAGAGTTTATCAATAATGACGTGGTGTTCCATTTTATTTTCCTTAATCCATAATTTCAAATCGCATTGCATGAAATGTACCAGACAGGGACTTTTGCGACTTGGCAGGAGCGCATTGCGCTGCAGGCCATTTTCCTGCCGCTCCTTTCAGATAACAAAAACGAATATTTCCCCTCTTTCCGGCGTCCAATCCCCATGTTTACCAAGAGATTTTTGTTCAATATTTAAACAGTCGATTGACCTTCTATCGCCTTTTTACCGCTTATAATGCTAAAAAATATTTTGAGACCTTTAAACAGCCTTCGGTGCAGATGTTTAGAGACACTCTATCAGACTGAGGTATTATCATGATGAAAGAACAAGCGATCCATCGACTTCAAAAAGCAAGAACATCCCATGTACGGGCAATTAACGACGTCAAACTTTTGGTCTCCGGCCTTTATCTCGACGAGAGCCAATTCAAACTCGGACAGACCAAAACGGAGTTCGGAAAGTGGTTTTACGAGGAGGCGATGATCTTCTCGACAGGGAACAGCCGTATCCACCTCGAAGCGATCGAGTCCCTTCTACTCGAGCTTCACGACCATTTCACTAAAATCTATCAGATCTATTTCGCCAACCAATCCGGCGGGATCATGGGGCTCTTCGGCAAAAAGAACAAACCCAGCGATGCTGAAAAAGAGCTGGCACGCCGTCTCTACGACGAGATGATAGCCCTCTCAGACCAGCTCAAACAGAAACTGAGGGTCTTTGAAAGCCAGCTGTTGAGCATGCCTGAGGAGAAGTTCGTGGAACTGGCCCATACCCCTGAACCCGCACCCCGGGTCGCAGAGACGGCAGAAGACGATAGCGGACAGTACCATTTCGGTGCCCGCGGACATTAAAAGCCCCTTCCGGGCGCTGCCCGTACCGATTCTTGGCACACAATATGCATTGTAAAAGGCATCCCTGAAAAAAGAGAACCGATGCCTGACACCCTCCGCCTCAACATTCCCTCCATGGACACAACGCACAAGGAATTTCTGGAGATCCTCGAACGCGTCAAAGCAGCCGACACAAGGGACTTTCTCTCCCTTTTCAACACCCTGATCGAACACACGCAAGAACACTTTGCCTTCGAAGAAGATATGATGCAGCGGTATAACTTTTACGGACGTCAGGAACATATGGACGAACATGCCAATCTTCTGGGTGAGATGCACTATTTTTACAAAAAAGCGAAACGGATCCCGGTTTTAGGACGCTCCTACATCAATGACTATGCCCTGGAGAAGTTCACCCGTCACATCATCAACATCGATTCGCAGCTTGCGATGTTTTTAAAAGAGAACCATTTAGGATGAGCATGCAAAAGAGAGAATTCGTCGTCACAGCCGCCGGCGTCAAGATGCCGAGGCTACTCTACGGCACGGCGTGGAAAGAGGCGCGAACCGCAGAACTGGTTGTCAGGGCCGTTCACGCCGGTTTCAGAGGCATCGACACCGCCTGCCAGCCCAAGCATTACGCCGAAGAGGGGGTAGGCGAAGCCCTGCAGATCCTCCAACAAGAGGGCATAACACGCGAAAGCCTCTACGTTCAGACCAAGTTCACCCCGCTTTCAGGACAAGACCCCAACACCATTCCCTACGACAAAGAGGCCCCCTTCTCCGAGCAGGTCCGACAATCGTTCGCCCGCTCGCAGAAGAACCTGCAGACAGGCTACGTCGATGCCCTCATCCTCCACACGCCGCTCTTTCCTTTTGCCCATCTTCTCAGTGTCTGGCGGGCCATGGAAGGGGTGCATAACGAGGGCGGTGCGAGGCAGCTCGGTATTAGCAACTGTTACGACCTCAGCGTCTTAAAAAAACTCTATGCGGAGGCCGAGGTCAAACCCGCTGTCGTGCAGAACAGGTTTTACAGTGACACCGACTACGACAAAGAGCTGCGGCAGTGGTGCGCCAAGCAGGGCATACTCTACGAGAGTTTCTGGAGCCTGACCGCCAACTTGCATCTGCTCGGAAGCGACACCCTGATGCGCCTTGCCATGAAGCACCGCAAGAGTGAAGCGCAGATCTTTTTCGCCTTTTTGATGGCCCTCGGCATCGTCCCCTTAAGCGGAACAACATCACAAACACATATGCGCGAGGACCTTGAAGCCTCTGCCATTATCCTCACCCCTGATGAGATCGAAAGCATAGAGCAGCTTTTATAGACCCTATGAACAGAAATTGCACTGTGTATGTCAGACACGGAAAGTGTACTGCGTGACACACTGCAGACGCTCTCCCTATTCTCAAAACCCGGCGGGTAAGCCTGCCGGTAAACCCATTGTATTTAACTGATTTGGCGTCTTAACCTACTCCTTTTTGCTTCAATAGAGTGCAGTAAGAAAGGACAAAAATGTCGCTTTACCACCTCAAGAACCTTGACCGCAATGCCTACATCGCTTCGGTCGCAACGATCCAGGATGCCAAAACAGTCAAGTTTGCCAACATGTCTCTGGCGTGGTGGGACACCCATAACATCTGGTTTCATCAGGGGTGTGTCGTCCTCTGCGACGCGCAGCAGAACCACCTCTGCTATGTCTTTTACAAAATAGACCGCTACCGCGAATACATGCATGTCCATAACATCTTTACCCCGCAGATCGAACGCCGAAAAGGGTACGCCTATGCTCTGCTTGAGCTCATCTTCGAGCACGCCCTGACGCAGAAAGTCAAACGTTTTAAACTCACATCCATCTCGCGCTCACTCGACTTTTATATGGCGCTTGGCTTTGTCTATTGGGGCATAAACAGTGTGGGCGATTACTACTGCGACCTGCCCATGCCGGCCGAAGGCTTGGAACACCTCAACGCCATGGTGCAAGGTGCGAACATACAGGAGCTCATGGGCAAGGCAGCGGCGCAAATTCACAAAAAGACCGACGGTAACGAGAGCAGACTGACCCCGCAGCAGAACCTTGTGTATGAAAGCGATCTTCTCAAACTGGGCGGAAG
>JBFEJN010000072.1:0-9574 GCA_041553195.1 Sulfurimonadaceae bacterium | reverse complement strand
TGTGAGAACTGCTGCATACGACCGGCAAAGGTCGAAATGTCATTTTTGACATTCTGCGGGTCGTCGATGATCGCTTCAAAGCGTTTAAAATTTCCGATGACCGACTGGTGTTTGTTGAGCTTCATCGGAACAAGATATTTGGCCATCAACGCTGCCGACAGGATTGCCTTTAAAAGCATCGTCTTACCGCCGGCATTGACCCCGGTGATCATCAACACCGACTTGGAGAAGTCTACGGAGACCGGTTTTGGCTTGTGTATGGCCGGGTGCTCGAAACCGACCAGCTTGATCTCCCGGCTTTTTTGGGCTTTGATGATGGCAAGATCTTTGGAACGGGCAAAATGGACACGCGCCTGATAGTGGTCAAAGCGTTCAAATTCCTTGTCGATAAAGCCGATGAACGGCAGCAGTTCCATCAGGACTTTTGAAAAGGTCTTGGCATACTCGTAAAACTTGACTTCGCGCAGGGTCTGGATGCTCTTGATCTGGTCGCGGTTCTTTGCCATGGCATCGGGAACGACGTAGAAAAAACCCCCGCTTGTCCGACCGACAACCTGCCCGTTAAGAACATGGTTGAACCCGCCGCGTACCAAAAGACACTCCTCTTCATTCATGTAGTGGATCTGGGTATCGACAAGGTATGGCGTTACTTTCGAGCTGTACAAGAGCCTTCGCATCGAAGCATTGATCTCATCTTTGATCGCTTTAATTCGCAGAGAGAGCCCATACAGCTCCTCGTCGAGTTCCTCGTTAAAACGCCCCTCAAGGTCAAAATAGCTCTCGACCTCATCACTGAAACGCTCCGGGATCTCGATCTTTTGCAGCCATTCACCAATGATACCTTCATAAGAACTGTTTTTCAGACTTCGGAAATAACGGACCACCTTGATGACTTCGAAGATCTGCTCAAACCGCAGCACACCCTGTTTTTTTAAATGCGAGGTAATAGGCGCAAACGCGGTAACTTTAGGCGGGGATTTAAACGTCAGTCTGTCAAGGGCTTCAATGTAGCTGAAATGACGTTCCTGATCGCCCTCGATAAAAAGTGGTTTTGGTCGGCTGAAAAAGCCGTTAAAAGAGTCGATATGACCGCTTAGGTCGAGTCGATCGATCAACGCATTCAGACTCATTCACACTCACTTGCAGGGACCATCTTGCCGGCATGTTTACTCTCGGAACGACCGATGAACGTCTGCGTTCCTACGCTCAGCGAAAAATCTGCTTTTGAGACGTGGAGATCGCTACACTGCAAAGTCTGACCCTGGTTGTAACGCAGCATCACATCACGCAGATGCGCTGCGTTGTTATTTTGCAGGCTATTGTAGAAAAGTGCCCCCAGCACAAAGGCCAGCAGCAGTAATGTCGAAACAAGTTTCTGTTTAACATCCAGTTCTGTAAAAAAGTGCATGACACCGAAAAAAAGTGCAACAATCAGAATACCGAAAATATAGGCCATTACTTCTCTCCTCTGAGTTGATAGGTGATATCACCCGCGCCGAACCCGATGATCAAACCATCATCGACGGTCTCCATGACCTCATCATGACGGCAAAGATTGACACCCGTATCGTTACGTCTTAGGTAATCCATCATCGTCAGATCATAACCGCTGAATTCGTTTTCAAAATCAATAAACTGTTCCGCTTCGCTCGCTGCCCAGACAGGCAGAATGACCAGACGGTCAACCCCCTCAAAACATTTCGTGAACGCTTCGAGATTATCGATGGTACGGGAATATTTATGCGGTTGCCAGATCGCGGTGATCGAGGCGATCCCTTTAAGTCTGGCATACTCTTTGACCGAGCTCATCGTTGCTGCGATCTCGGTTGGATGGTGGCCGTAATCATCAATAATGATCGCCTTTTCTGCCTTGGAAATGATGTCAAAGCGTTTTTTGATTCCCTTGAAGTGGAGCAGTCTGATGCGGATCGTCTCCACATCCATGCTCTCAAGGGCCGCTAAAATCGCCAACGATGCATCCACCGCAATGTGTGCACCAAAACCCCAGACACTGAAGCTTCCCAGATCTTTCAGTGTAAACGACGTGTAGGGTTCATCGTCAATCAGGATATATTTTATATCTTGGATATCTTTACTTGGATAGAGGCGGATAGCCTCGCCTTCGATCGTACTTAAAAATTCATCTTCGGCGTTGATAACACGCAGTTTGGCAGAAGCTATAAACTTGCGGTACGAGTCGTAAAAGAGTTCATAATCGTATTTGTAGTACTCCATATGCTCCGGTTCGGCATTAATGACGATCGCACAGTAGGGGTTGGAGTTTAGAAAACTGCCGTCACTCTCATCAGCTTCAAAAATAAGCTGGTCCGTTGAGCCGTCGTAACGTACGTTGGAGCCGAACCCTTTTGACTCCGCACCGATGATCGCAGAACCATCCATAATAGCCGCCAGGATTGCCGAGGTCGTGCTCTTGCCGTGGGCACCTGCAACCGCGTAGACTTTCTGTTCATGCAGCAGGTCCAGAAGTGCTTCACGGCGGGCCAGGACCTTGATCTCTTTCTCTTTGGCCGCAACGACTTCCGGGTTGTTGGCACGGATGATGGCAGAGTGGATGACCAGATCCTGGTCATTGATCGCTTGTTTGTTATGGGGAATCGTGACTTCGATACCTTTCTCACGCAGGATCTTGACAATACGCGAGTCCGTGACGTCCGAACCGGTGATCTCATGACCTTTAAAATGCATGTACTGGGCCAAGCCCGAGATACCGATGCCACCGATTCCGATAAAATGGATCTTCACGACTTGTTACCTGCACGCTGCATGGCTGCAAGCGCCTCTTTTTTAAAGTGGGAGATGTAAAAATTACTCGCATTGTGGGTTGCATCGACGTCGGCGATCGTCGCGATAAAGACATCCAGACTCAAACCGGCGTCAGCACCATTCTGATGGACTTTCATTGCTTCGGCAAACGTTTTATCGCTGCTCAGACCGGCAAGGATCTCAAACAGGGCAGAAGCATCTGTTTTTTTACCGGCACTGTAGTGTTCCATGGCATATTCATACAGCGCACGCAAGGTAGCATAGTCCTGCACCTCGCCGATATCCATCTGACGCGCCGATTCGAGCGCATTGGTCAGGTTTTCCAAAGCAAGATCCAATATGTTGGCATAGTAGGCGATAAGATCAGACTCTTCCAAGGTCTCCTGCGCCTCTGTCTCCAGAACATACAGTGCTGCTATGTCCCCTTCGGACTGTGCTTTTAGTACTTTCTCTTTCAATGTTTCGCTCATGCCTCTGCCTTTGTTTTGTTTACGTCGTCCATTGCCTGTTTTAACCGCAACAGCGCCTCTTTGGTATTGGTCTCATTCTCGACAAGTGCAATTCGCAGATAATCCCTGCCCGGGTTCTCACCGTTAAGATCTGTTCTCGCCAGGTATTCGCCCGGAAGCACTTTGAGGTTGTACTCTTTGTAGAGTTTTTTCGTCATCGCGATAGCATCATCGACTTTCAGCCAGATATAAAACGTCGCATCAGGTATCTCTGTCCCCAGGATCTCACGGGCCAGTTCAAAGTTTCGTTTGTAGATCTTGCGTGAGGCAGCAACATGGGCTTCATCACTCCATGCTGCAGCCGCTGCTACCTGCAACGGCAACGGTGACGCAGCACCGATGTAGGTACGGTACTCTTTGTACCCGTTCAGCACCGCCGCATCGCCGGCGATGAAACCGCTGCGCAGTCCCGGTGCCGATGAACGTTTTGAAATAGAATTGATGACCAAAACGTTTTTGAAATCATCATTGCCCACAAATTTGGATGCTTCGAGCAAGGAGGGAACAGGCTTGTCGGTATAGATCTCGGAATAGCACTCATCGTTCAGGAGCAGAAAGTCATATTTCAATGCCAGTTTCACCCATTCGCCGAGTTCTTCTATGCTCAGGCACGACGCCGTCGGGTTGTTGGGAAAATTCAAAATAACAAGGTCGCACTTTTTCAACAGTTCTTCATCCATCTCCGGTTTATAGCCGTTTGCCTCGGTAAGGTTCAAAAAGTGCATTTTTGCCCGGGAGGCAATGGCGGCACCCTCATAGATCTGATAAAACGGGTTGGTAAAGGCGATCTGCGGCTCGTTCTTGTCAAAGAGGTAATACTGCGGAAAGTTAAACAATACCTCACGGGTGCCAAACGAGGTCACCAGTTCTTCACCCTTCAATGCAACACCGAAGCGCTCTTTGACAAAGTTTATCATCGCCTCTCGAAGATATTCTTCTCCCGGAGTCTTAGGGTATTTCCGCAATAATGCGGCACTCTCTTTCAAAGCGGTTTGAATAAAGTCAGGCGTCTCAAATTGCGGCTCACCGATCGTCAATAAGATAGGTTCAAGTGATGCATTAGGCGTTATATCTGCCAAAAGTGTGTTCAGTTTTTCAAAAGGGTATGGTTCAAATTGCATGTTTTCTCGTGTTATTGGTCTCTCTAGTAATCGCGATTATACCGTTTTTTTCCTATGGCAACGATTTTCACCCTTTTTGCTTATCTCTGCTATACTAATCGCACTCATAATCATAAGGTTTTGCATGCAGCTTTTTCCTTTTTTTGATGCTCTCTCCAATGAAGCGCAGACCCTTCTGCGCGGCCATGCGACAGAGGTCAAAATGCCCAAAGATACGGAACTTTTTGCCCAGGGGGACCAGTGCAAGGAGATCCTCTTTCTCGTCGACGGCTCGGTTCGTGTCTACCGTCTGCATGAGAGCGGTCAAGAAATCACCCTCTATTTTCTTGAAAACGGTGAGCAGTGTAATGTCAACCTCAATTCAGCCTTCACCAATACCCCGGCTATTGGCACTGCTATTTGTGAACGTGACATAAAAGGGTACCTGCTGCCAGCCGATGTGGTCAAGACCATCTACGCAGCCGAAGCCCCTTATCAACAATATGTCTTCTCTCTTTTTGCACGCCGTTTGGAAGGACTGGCCGGACTTATCGAGGATGTACGTTTCAAAAAACTCGATCACCGGCTTCTTGACTGGCTGCACGCACAGGAACAACCGGAGATCAGCATCACCCATGAGAAACTGGCATCCCACCTGGGCACGTCCAGAGAGGTGATCAGCAGACTTCTCAAAGAGTTTGAACACAACGGTATTGTTCTCTTGCATCGCGGGCGAATCGAGATACTCTAAGGTACCGCTCTTTTTTACAAAGTGCCTTGTATACCCCTCATCGTAAATAAACCAAATGCCCTTAAACATACATTAATCTTTTCGTACTGTTTTTACAGCCTAAGAGCTGCAGTGTTATAATCTCCGATATTTACAATTTGGACAAGAATATGCGATCAATTCTACTTATTACCTTCATGCTCTTTGTGGGGGGCTGCAGTGACAATACAAGCAAAGAGCCATTACCGATCTCCGACTCCGCGCCAAAAAAGGTCGAAACACCACAGCCGCAGAAAGTGGAACAGATAGAACCGGTAGAAGCGATAGAAGCGGAAGAAGCGGCTGTTCAACCCAAACAAGTACAGACAAAAGCGAAAGAAGACCTTGTTGTACCTGAAAATGAAACGGTCAGCGGCCATACGATCTTTATACGTCAATGTGCTTCATGCCATGGACAGAACGGTGAAAAATCAGCGCTTAACAAATCGAAAATTATCCAGGGCTGGGAAAAACAAAAAACAGTCATGGCATTAAAAGGTTACCAGGATGGCAGTTACGGCAGCAGCATGAAAGGAATCATGAAAGCACAGGTCAATGGTTTTAGTGATTCCAAGATCGATGCTGTCTCAGAGTTTATCGCTTCACTCTAAACGCTTTTCTCCTCATTTTTTGGACCTCCGGCCTGATGGATCATCATCGTCGGATAAGCAAATTCGAGGTCGTTTTCCTTCAAGATCTCAGCTATTTTAAACATCACATCTTCCTTGACCTCATGCCACTCTGCCCAGACAACAGAACGGCTGAAACAGTAGAGTAGAATATTGATACTCGAAGCGCCAAACTCGTCAAGGTAGACCATAATAGTGCGTTTGATCCCTTTTAAGTCCTCTTTTGAAACCAGTTTCATCTGCCGTTCATCACTCAAATACTCCGTCTTCTCCGTCGCGATCCCCGGATGTTCGAACAACATCTCGCGCATTTCCCTGATCGCTTTTTGAACATTTTTCATATCTGACTCGTACGTCACACCGATCTGCATCCGAATACGGCGGCCCATCGTACGTCTGCTCCAGTTCTTGATGCCATTGTCTGCAAGCTTGAAATTGGGAATGGCGATCAGGGCATTGTCAAAGGTACGAATCGTCGTCGCTCTAAGACCGATCTCCACAACATGGCCTTCCATATCGTCCACGGCGATCCAGTCGCCTTGTTCGAACAGATCACTCAACAAGATCGAGACCGATCCGAAAAAATTTGCGATCGTATCTTTGGCGGCGAGAGCAACTGCCACACCACCAATACCCAGACCGGACAAGATCGCGGTCAAATTAACATCAAGCATATGCAGGATAATGATCAGCGCGACAAGCCCCACTACACCATTCATCATCTTCAATCCAAGGTTAACGACCTCATTACGGATCATATCGCTTTGCTGCAACTGTTCCATTTTAACCACGGTTATAGCATTGCCGGTACGATAAAGCAAAGCGGCTACTATCAGTACATACCCTATATTGAAGACCGTCACAAGCCAACTGCTTTCACTAAAGCTAAAATAGATCAACAAAACCAACTCTGCCGTCAACCAGACTGTAAACAGGGTGAAAGGTCCGGTGGACTGCTTGAGTATATAGGTAAGGTTCTCCTCGTCTTTTGTCACCAGTCTAAGCATACGGCGGATGGCATAGATAATCAACTTTCGTACGACAAAGACAAAAAGCAAAATGCTCAAGATAAGGACTAACTTTGCACTGTTCATATAGGCATACGCCAAATAGGGATCCACTGCCTTTGCAATAGCCGTTTCGCTCACCTTGACTGTAAATGAAAGCAGCCCATATCCCGATATTAGCGCAGCTTTGTGAATCAGCTGTAGATTTTCCATGAGTTGGGCACTCAAGTTGTTATGCAACACCTGCATATAGCGGTACTCTTCGAGATTTTCCTGAATACTTTTTACCAGAGGATCCGGATCTGCCATGGCTTTCACATATGCATATTTTTCTGCGTCGAACTGTGGTTCTTTTTTATGGCGATCAATGATGATCTCTTGCACTCTGTTTTCGAACGCCTTATACGTCGTCAGATTTGTCGCTTTGACAACTTCAGCCATCGTGTTTCGGACATTTTGTTTTAGGCTGAGGGTTGCCACTTTCGTTTCATCACGTATGACAGCATAGTTGTTATCATGTTGCCTGTTAACCTGTATTCGACGTTTGAGTTTGAATAATTCACTGCGATAAGGGTCTTTCTCCGCCAATGAATCTTTTGCAGCTTCCGTAATATACTTGACAGTAAATTTTTTAAAGTCAGTGTCCTGTTCGGCCAGGACATCTTCGATCTCCTCAGAACTAAGATTCTCGTCGTGTATCTTTTTTTCAAGACCTATTTCATTTACAAAGAACTCTTCTACAAAATCGTTAGCAAACAAAGCGGCAGAAAACAGAAGCAAAAAAAGAAGATGTTTCATAGCGGTACTTTCAAAATAATATTATGGAGTCATATATTGTAGTGAAGAGCATATAAAAGTATTCCTTGGCACTGCAGAAAGCGCCTTGACGAAGAACGGTCCTAACTTTTTGGCAGACCGAACTTTTGTGTTATGAGCTCTCCCTCGTCATTGAAAAAGAGGTAGTAGAGGTAATCTTTTTTGACGTTTAGCCCGGCCAGATAACGAAGAGCAAGATTGGCCTGAAGCGAGGCAATATGCATTACGATCGGTGCCGCAATACCGGCCGGTGTTTTCTGAGTGACCTTAAAGACATCCTCGAAAGAGGCCTCTTCAAAGAAACAGACCTGCCCGTTAAAGGCCTCGACCGAACCGTAGACCCATGGTGTTTTTACCGAACGCGCATACGCGTCGATTGCGGCGCGTGTCGGCAGGTTGTCTGTTGCGTCAATAATAAGATCGACCTCGACCCCTTTTTTCGCAAAGGTCGCAAAGTCACACTCATGCGCTGTTGCTTTGACATAAGGACAGCGTTCCTCAATGATCTGCGCATTGATGCGCGCTTTGTTTTTGCCCTCATCACCGGTCTTGAAGGCGATCTGACGATGAATGTTGTGCAGGCTGACCTCGTCAAAATCGACCATGTGGATCTCTCCGATACCGGAGGCACCCAGTGCAAAGGAGAGCGAACTTCCCAGTCCGCCGCTGCCGATGATCGCAATTTTTTTCTCTTGCAGAGCGTGCTGAACATCTTCGCCCCACAACTGCACTTGCCTATGGAAATATTTCATCATATTTTCTTTTCCTCCGGGGTAACAGCACCCCTCTAAATAGTCGATGAGTTTAACATCACTACTCTAAAACTAGCAGTAAACCTACCCTTTTACTAAAGATTATTGTGCTTAGACTAAGAATTACCTTTTCATCGCTATAATACAACTATTAAGAAACAAAGAGAAAATAGAATGAGTAAAATTATACATTTTGTTGACAATGTCATTGTCCCCTACGTCTTCACCAAAAATGATGAGCCCTTACTATTTCGTGAACTTTTAAAAGCCAACAAGATGTACGATGACGGTCTTAACCTCGAAGGTAAGATCCCCGGAACACGAATACGTATCGGACGTAATATCCTTGTATTTTTAATAACATGGAACCTTGTCTTACTGCCGATCAGTCTAATCTTTCATAAGGTGCTTGCGAAGATAGACTGTCATTTGCTTATCATCTCTTCTGTCATCTTTACCGGTCTGTTTTTTGCCACCTATTCGATCTTTAAATCATGGATGATCGACCGTGTTGCACTTAAGACGATTAAAGAAGCATGGCACAACCACTATCCGCATTTCTCTTACGAAAAGCACCACAGACAGGTCTCCCGTCTTTACGGAAAAGCACTTGACAAAGAGCTGCCTAACAAAGAGATTCAGCTTTATATTCTGGATCATATGATCGAAGAGGATTGATCTCTTCTTCGGTTTACTTCTTCAACTTCTTTTTTTTAATTTTCTGATAAAAACTCTCTTTTTTGTTCAAACTTTTTTAATTACTTCAAATATTTAGAGGGTATATTGCTTGACGAGGTACAGGCTTTTTCCTACTTTTACACTTTTTTTATTACTTCATATCACTAGTACGTTACTTTTTTTCTTTGCACCCCAGGGCATCCTCTCTTGCTACGCAATTCACCTAGTCGTGCACAAAGAAAGAAGTAACCAAAAAAAGAAAGTGCAATACACTTCGGCACTATGATCTGATCTTACTAAACTACTTACCGGCTTCCGGGCTAATTGGCGGTTAAACGCCAACATTTGCTGGAACTCCGATCAATCAGCTTTTTCGACACAAGAAATTCCTTGCACTCAAAATATACGAACAGGGATAAAAGCGAAAGCTTTTACGTTAATAGATGCGTTACCGCTTTGCTTTTTTCGAAACATCTACAGAGTTGAGCGTAAGGAGGGAAGGAGTGTTAAGAAAATCACTTTGTCTGAGC
>JBFEJN010000071.1:0-9739 GCA_041553195.1 Sulfurimonadaceae bacterium | reverse complement strand
GGCAGTTGTGAGGTCGTCCAGAGGTGTGGTGCATTGAAATCTTCTTGTGGTATTAACAAGCCCAATGGATATTCATTTTCACGACTACCATTTGCATTATTAGTCAATTGGGCAGTTCCCTCGTCAACAATACTGAGCTTATCTGGAAAACCGCAATGAAGAGAAACTCTTTTACCTTCCAGGACCGTCATATCAACACTCTCGTTTCTATCACATGATAAAGCAAAAGCAATAACCTCATTGGCCAATCGTTTCATTGTCATGTTTTCATAAGCTATCTTGGCGTCATCTCGTAATGGATGCTTATGCCATGGGTTAAGAACGATTATAATCAAGAATATAACGGTAATTATCATTAGTACACGCATAGTTCGTCTCATCAAAACCTTTTCCATCCCTATCACGTTGTGGAGACAGTATAGCAATATAATTGGATTTATAAAAAACAACACACAAGGTTGTTTTTATTATTAAATGTATGATGCATTTAAATATAGCTTATTAAGCATATTCGATGTTAAAATATATTGGGATTGCTCATTTTAAACCTCATGCCAACAAGAGGCGACTGCAATAAAGGGGTCAGAGTGATCGAAACCTTCGAAGCAGAAGATGAAATCTCAGCTGAGTAGCAGAAACAACTTACAAGGTGCTCAGCTTCACGTTAATGGCATAATCAGCAAAAAAGAAGAACATGAAATTACACGGCAATATCAAGATCAACGGCACACTGTACAGAAAAGGCGAGGAGGGGCCATGGTTTATCTATGTTTTCTTTCTGTTTCATATGCTGGGGTTTGGTGTTACAGGTATTTTGATAGCCTATACCGACGGACCGTCGCCTGTACCGTTTATCTTTTTTCACGGCGGGTTTGCCATCTTCATCTACACCATGTTTTACCTACAGATCTTTGGCAGAGAAGAGGTCAAGTGGATGTTTATTAATGCCGCTCTCGGTATTTTGTGTATCTACACGCAGATAGACTAGATCTTGTCGTTCTTTGGCAAAAGTGTCGAGCAGTATCCGCTCTATATCCACATCGTCCCGACACTCTACTTTATCCTCTACACCTTTCTTTTACGCCAGGCCGTTCTGGACCTGTTTGGTGTGCACAAAGATGAAGCCAGACGACGAAAGATCGAATACGGCTACGTGACGGTCAGTTCCGTCTCTTATTTGTTGTCCGGTGCTTTGCTCTAGGCTCTTAAATACATCTATGGCAGCCTGTCCAGAGTAGGTCTTAGACTCTCGAGAGCAGTACTATGATAAACGGTACAGGACGTTTTGGTGCGCCTGCTGCTGCAAAAACGTCGCAAAAGGTGGTGGCGATCTTTCGCATCATATCTTTCGTGTATTCGTGCTCGTACGCTTCGTCAAGAATTTCCATGATCTTGTCAAGAACAGTTTCAAAAACGGTCGGTTCGTCGCAGTGCACTTCGTAAGCGGCAATGTTTTTGTCAAAACTACAGGCATGGTGAAAGATGTTGAAGGTTTGTTCGATCTCCTCATCGCTTACGTCGTTGAGTAGATTGTATTCGCGGACGAATTTTATGACTTCGTGTAATTTGCAGACCATAGTGTTCCTTTTTATTGTTTCGAGACTATATGCATAATCTGTGCGAATGGAGCTCTTCTAAGCAAAATTTGTTGCACAAACTCTCTAAGCAGAGCAGGGTATAACCGTATTACAAATATAAATCACTATAATACGTTTTGAAATCAGAAAAGGAATCATCTATGGAACAACTACCAAAATGCCCGCAATGCGGCAGCGAATATACGTACGAAGACGGCGAGCTCTACGTCTGCCCTGAATGTGCACACGAATGGTCAAAAAACGCTGCAGCGAATGAAACGGAAGAGTTGGTCGTAAGAGATGCCAATGGCAACATTCTTCAAGACGGCGATACGGTCACTGTTATCAAAGACCTTAAGGTCAAAGGAAGCAGCAATGGCATCAAAGTAGGGACCAAGATCACGGGTATCCGCCTTGTTGAAGGCAGCGACGGACACAATATTGACTGTAAAGTCCCTGGTGTCGGTTCGATCAAACTCAAACAAGAATTTGTCAAAAAAGTCTAACCCTTCACTCTCTTTCCCGAACGGCAACATCCTGCCGGTCGGCTTATCCTTAAACAAAAACCTCCCGCGCAAAGCTTAACATCGCCACAGCATACCCGCTATAAAATAAAGAACATTTCAAGGTATATTCCCAGGGGGACGACATGGACAGAGTAGGCAAGACGCTGCTGGAACAGATGCACATCAACGAATTCGAGATCGATCACCGCAAAGGGCTCTTCTATCTGGAGCGCGACGATGTGGAGGTGTTGATGTCAGCCAGAGAGCTGATCACCCTCCATATCGACTCAATCGTCGACCGCTTTTATATGCAGCAGACCAGCATACCGGAGATTGCCCTGATCATCGGCGATGCCGGCACGCTGGAACGCCTCAAAGAAGCGCAGCACAAATACCTTCTCGACCTCTTTGACGGCCAATACGGCATGGCGTACGTCAACAACCGTCTGCGTATCGGTCTGGTCCACAAGCGCATCGGCGTCGATCCGAAACTCTACCTCTCGGGCATCTATACGCTCAAAACCATTCTGTTCGATGTCCTCACGCAGCAGATCCAAAATGCCGATGATTGTGGCAGGGTGCTTGACGCTCTCGAAAAGCTTATGCTTTTCGACATCTCGCTGGTCTTCGACACATACATAAGAAGCCTGCTCTCCGAGATCGAGATCGCTAAAGAGAAGTCCGACCAATACTCGCACCTGCTTGAAGAAAAAGTAAAAGAGCGTACGCAGCAGCTCGAGGAGCTTTCACGCACTGACCCGTTGACCGGCCTGCTGAACGTCCGTCAGCTCACCGAAACACTTACAGCGACGCTGCTCGCTGCAAAGCGTCGCGGCGAACCGGTCTCGATGGTCTTTATGGACATCAATGACTTCAAGATCATCAACGACACCCAGGGACATCAACAGGGCGATGAGATCCTCTGCATCGTCAGTAACAGTCTTATGAGCGTTTCGCGCAAAGAGGACAGCTGTTTTCGTTACGGCGGCGATGAGTTTTGTGTCATCTTACCGAACTGTACCGAAGCTTTGGCCCATGACATCTATGAACTGCGTCTTATTGAAGAGATTGAAAGGAGCGGAAAAGAGATATCGATGAGTATCGGTATTGTCCAGACCGGGCCTCTAGAGTACCTCGAACCCGATGCTCTCATCCACAAAGCAGACCATCTTATGTATGAACAGAAAAAAAAGAGCAAGGCAACATAGAGAGGAAACATGACGTTCAAAGAACATTGTTCTTATAGATAGTTCAAGCAAATAGGTATAGAATGTACACATAGTCATTATAGGGCAGGAGATAAAAGTCACGAGGAGAAAAAATGACAGTACATACCGCCGACAGATCACCTCAGATGTATGCAAGAGTAGGTGGGTTCACATACTTAGCCACTATTTTACTGGGTATATTCAGTGTCAATTTTGCCGCAACCGCAGACACTATAATGTCGAATGGGGTGCTCTTTCGTGTCGGCGTTGCCAGCGAGATCTTGATGTATGTTCTGGTCATACTGCTCGCTTTTTCGCTTTATGTCGTACTCAAAACCGTCAACAAAAATCTTGCTCTGCTCGCGTTGCTCTGGAGAGTCGCAGAGGCAATTGTAGGTGGGAGTATTACGGTATTGAGCGGCTTGGTCCCGATGCTTATTTTACATAGCCAGACACCGTTTTCACCCGCAGAGACACAGGTGTTGGTCGGTCTGCTATTCGATGTCCGCAGCATTGGATTGGATGTTGTTCTCATCTTTATCGGTATGGGAGGAACACTCTTTTGCTATCTCTTTTACCTGTCGCAGTATGTTCCGCGGGTACTGGCTGCATGGGGGATCTTGACCTATGCGACAATGCTGATACTCTCGTTTGTCAGTATTCTGACACCCGACCTGCCCGAAACAGTCAAGATGGCTTTCTATGCCCCTGGCGGGCTTTTTGAAATCGTCTTTGGTTTATGGCTGCTGTTTAAAGGTATCAATATGAAAGAGTGGGAAAAACGTGTTCTCAAATCTACAACATAAAATGCATACAGGCAGTTGTATTCGAAAAGTATGGCAGCAACATGTTGCTTAAAAGTGTTTACTCGTTCTCTATCAGCCCGCCGCGGTTATAACGGCTCGAGGGGTTCCACAAGAGCCAGCCGCTGCAGTTGGCGTCGTCACTCGCTCTGATCTGCTCTTTGACCTCAAAGTCGTTATAGTGCTTGCGGGAGAAGGCGTAGTCTTTAAAGTACTGCAGCCACGGACGCAGACGCATAGGCTCAACGGTCTCCTCCATCTTTAGGAGGGTCGCTTTAATGATTCGGTAGGGCTCTGCCGCCGGGTCATCGATGCCCAGGATCCCTTTATTGAAGCCCGAAGGGTAGAGCATCGGTGCGAGATAGTCGGCGTGTTCGGCAAGAACGCCTGTCTGGTGGCCGATGTTGGTGTCGGTGTCGGTGTTCCACGCCACATAGCCGTAGGTGTCAACTGAAAGGAACACACCATACGGGCGAAGTTTAAGGGCCGCTTTTTTGATAAAATAGTTGATCGCCTTTAAACGATTCTCCTGGTTATTCTCTTGCGAAAAAACCAGATCGGCCTTCGCCGGGAAACGGACATAGTCAAAGTTGATCTCGTCAAAACCTTTCTGCGCAGCATCCACAGCAACACTGATAATGTAATCCTGGGCAGCAGGATTAAACGGGTCGACCCACGCCATCTTCGCCGCATTGCGCCAGACGGTACCGTCAGTGCGTTTTACAGCGCGCTCAGGATGATTCGTTGCACTGAGCTCGTCTTTAAAACAGACAATACGGGCAATGGTGTAGACCTTTTTCTCTTTGAGCTGTTTCATATAGCTGTCGATATCTTTGATCGTACGGTAGTAATGGGCATCCATGGCACTGGCCTCTGTGACATTCGTCTTGTATGACATCTGTCCCTGTTCGCTTTTGACATCGATGACCAGGGCATTTGCCTCTGTTGTCTCAACAAGCTCCATGGCATTGGCGAAGGTCTTGCTTTTGGGACTGGCACCCCAAAACGAGAGGTAGAGTCCTTTGACCTTAATCGGTTCGATCTCCAGATTTTGCACTGTCGTATTGACATCCCAACGGAAGGGGCGGTAACCGTAAGCCTTAACATGCACAGTCTTTGTTTTGTTGGCATCAAACAGCACCGTTCCGTTGACATCGCTGCGAATGACGCTGTAGTTTTGAATAAATTGTGCGTTTACAAGGGGCTCATGTGTCGTTTTATCGATAAGAACGATCTCTTGAGCTGTGAGTAAAAAAGGGAATATGAGGGTCAAAAAGCGCATATGATCTCGATTCATTCAGAGTTTCGAATTATAGCACCCAAGCATTAAACAGGCGTAAGAGGCCTAGTCGCGGATATTTAAAAAATAGTCCATACTGACTTTTGACCAGGCCTTGCTCTGAGTCAAAAAGGCGCCAATGTCTTCAGCAACCTCTTTAAAGTCCTTGTTCAGGGCACTCTGTTCACTAAGGACCTCGACCAGAGCTTTTTTACCGGCAACAATAACATCGTTGGGATAAGGGCGTATCTCTACCCCTTTTTGTTTTAACAGCTCCAGAGACTTCATGTTCTCATAATGAAATTCACTTGCCATCTCGAGATTAATCTGTGTCGATGCCATCTCGATGATTGCCTGATGTTCCGGAGCAAGTTTCTCCCATTTGTGTTTGTTGAATGTCAGTTCCAAAATCGAGCCCGGTTCATGCCAGCCCGAGTAGTAGTATGGCGCGACCTTATAAAAGCCCATTTTCATGTCAAGTGCAGGCCCGACCCATTCGGTCGCATCAATAACGCCGCGCTCCAACGAGGTGTAGATCTCACCGGCAGGCAGCAAAATAGGGTTGACACCCAACTTTGAAAAGACTTCACCGCCAAGACCCGGAATACGCATTTTAAGCCCCTGCATATCGGCCAGAGACGCCAGCGGCTTTCGGTACCACCCACCCATCTGAATATTGGTATTTCCCCCTATAAAAGGGTGCAGGTTGTATTTGGCATAGAGTTTGCGCCAGAGCGTCATACCGTTTCCAAAGAGCATCCAGGAGTTGATCTCTTCGGCCGTCAATCCGAAAGGGATACCGCTGAAAAGCGAGAAGGCAGAGTTTTTGCCTTTCCAGTAGTAGGGACCTGAGTGAAAGGCATCGATCTGGCCGCTGCTGGCAGCGTCAAAGACGGCCATGGCAGGGATGAGGGTGTTTTTAGGGTAGACCTTGATCTCCAGTGTACCGCCGCTGGCTTTTTTGACATTGTCGGCAAAACGGTCAACACCGGTACCCATAATCGGGAAGTGCGCCGGCCATGATGTCGCAAGGGTGATCTTGGTCTTTTTGTTGCGGTTGACATTGACCCGTTTCTCGGCTACATCATGCTGCTCAGGATGTTTGGAATAGTCAATAGCCTGACGATTGGAATCATTACAGCCACTTAACAGACCTGCCGCTGTTGTCGCTGCAGCTGTTGCCAAAAAATCTCTTCGTTTCATCGTTATCCTCATTTTAATAATCGCGAACTGATACAGTAGCGTCAGCCTCGAGTAATTCTTGTTAAAACAGTGTCGGTTGCACCACCGGCCGGTAGAGTTCACTGTGTTCCAACAGTCGCTTGTCCTGTTCGGCGATCAGGGCAAAATGAAAGGGCTCAGATTTGAGTATCTTTATTATATCCTGCTGGGATTCGTACGTAAAGATGCCTTCGATGTTCTGAAACGGCAGCGCTTTCGCACGCGGCAAAATGTAAATGATCTTCGCCCAGTTCGCCTGACGTTTTAAAAATGAGATCTGAGAGTGAATCAGTTCAAAATCGGGCTCAAAGATCAGCACCCGGTCACTGGCACCGAACTCTTTGACAGAGAGGTCCTTGTTGGTAAAGACCGCTTCAAAGTTGTCGATCGGCGTAAAAGAGCGCAGACGGTAGTTGATGTCGTTCATCTTGTAAAAATTTAACAGACGCTCCAGATACGAAATAAAAAACGGCGAGAGTAGTTGACGTTCATAAAAGATGTCATCAAAAATAAAGGAGGTCTCAAAAAGAGTCTGTTCAACGATAGTGATCTCATCTTTATAGGCGCTTGGCAGGGTCTTTGAGGTCACAAAAGTGTCTCGGTCGATGAGTTTCGGACAATAGAGTATTTTTGACTTTGGTTGGACATCCCAAAGCGTCATAAAGTCATCTTTGATGGATTGACCCAAAACCAGGAAGTTGCTTTCCGTCATGATCTGACGTGCCAGTTTGATGGTGATCAGGTCAGTCTCATAGACATCAAGCTCTTTTTCGATGAGATGAAAACGCAGCAGACGCATCAATGCATCATCAACATTGTCGACTTTGATCCAGGCGATCTCATTATCAACGATCTGTGTCGGTTTGTCAAATATGATCCCGTAGGCACCATGCAAAATGGCTTCATCGATATCACTGTTGTTAAAAGCAATAAAAAGGTTACCGCGTTTCACCTTTTTAGCATCAAAACTGATGCCGTCAAAGCGGGTTACAAACGGTTGGTTCTGCAAGATTCCCTGGGTCAGGGCAAGAAGGTTTTCGAGGCGCATGAATTCAGAACGCCTCTACAGTGCTTTAGCCAATAGAAGCACCTGCTTTACGCGGTTTCTCTGGACGTACCAGACAGAGGCCGTCCTCATCTTTGGCTGCCAGAAGCATGCCCGAAGACATAATGCCCATCAATTTTGCCGGTTTAAGGTTGGCCACGACACAGACCTGTGTGTTGAGCAGTTCTTCTGCCGAATAGTAGTCTTTAATACCGGCAACGATCTGGCGCAGTTCGCCTTCGCCAAGATCAACCTGAAGTTTGAGCAGTTTTTTACTTTTCGGTACCTCTTCGGCTTCGACGATCGTACCGATCTTAAGCGTCGTGTTAAAGAACGCGTCAAAAGTGATCAATCCGGCACTCTCTTCAGCCGCCGCTTCCGGTTTTTTGCTCTCTTTGGGTTGTTTAATCTCTTTAGGCTTTTCTGCCTCGAGCATCGCTTTCGGCGCTTCTTCCATTAACGGCTCTTCAACACGAGGGAAGAGAGGTCCCACCTGCTTGATAGTAAAGGTGTCAAGCAGTTTTTTCTCTTTGAGAAGCGCATTGTAGCTCTCCGTGTTGATCGTAAAACCGAGTGTATCAGCGATTGTATTCGTTGTCTTCGGCATAAAGGCGTGTAAGAGAAGAGATGCTTTGGCCAGAACGTTAGCCACCAATGCAACGGTCGCCAACGCTTCGTCTTTCTTGCCTTCTTTCATCTTGACCCACGGTGCATGTGCTTCAATGGCTTTGTTACCGATCGTAAAGACCTTCCACAGCTCTTCAAGGAAACGGTGCGTCTGGACTTCGTCAAGGTGTCTTTCGACAACGTCCAGGGTCTCATACATCTCTGCAAGCTCAGCACTGTGATACTTCTCGACATCGACCGAATCGATGACAAAGTCATTGTATTTGCCGCTCATACCGATAATACGGTTTAGCAGGTTTCCGAGATCGTTACTCAGGTCGGAGTTGATACGGTCGATAAAAGCACGCTGAGAGAAGTCGCCATCTTGTCCAAACGGGACTTCACGCATCATAAAGTAACGGAGATTTTCAACACCGTAATGGTCAGAGACCTCTTTAGGCGAAACAACATTACCTTTGGATTTCGACATCTTCTCACCGTCGCGTGTCCACCAGCCGTGAGCCGCGATGTGTTTTGGAAGAGGAAGGTCCAGGCTCATCAAAAATGCTGGCCAGTAGATCGCATGAAATCGTAAAATATCTTTTCCAACAACTTGCATATGAGCCGGCCAGAGATCCATCTTGGCATCGTCACGGCCATAACCGAGTGCCGTAACATAGTTCAAAAGTGCGTCCAGCCAGACATACATAACATGTTTCTCATCGTTGAGCTCTTTTGGAAGAGGGACACCCCAGCTGAATGACGTACGGGTGACCGAAAGGTCATGCAGACCGCCTTTGACAAAGCTTATAACCTCGTTACGACGTGACTTTGGCAAGATAAAATCAGGATTAGCCTCATAGTAGTCCAAGAGTTTCTGCTCATAGTTTGAGAGTCTGAAAAAGTAACTCTCCTCTTTAACTGTATTAGTCGTACGCCCGCAATCCGGACAAAACTCACCGTCGATGAGTTGCGACTCGGGAAAGAAGGTCTCACAACTGACGCAGTAGTTACCTTCGTACTCCCCTTTATAGATATCGCCTTTGTCAAACATCTTTTTGAACGCATACTGCACACCGACTTTATGATCTTCATCTGTTGTACGGATAAACTGATCGTAAGAGATCTCAAACTCATCCCAGAGGTTTTTAAAGCTCGCAGAGATCTCATCTGCAAACTGCTGCGTCGGTTTTCCTGCTTTGGCTGCAGATTCCTCGATCTTTTGACCATGCTCGTCCGTACCTGTCAAAAAGTAGGTTCTCTCGCCTTTAAGTCGTGAGTAGCGTGCCAACATGTCAGTTATGAATGTTGTATAGGCGTGACCGATGTGGGCTTCACCGTTAACGTAGTAGATCGGGGTTGTGTAGTAGTTGCTCATTTTTTCTCTCTCAATAAAATTAAAAAACGTGTTTTGTGTCCGAAGACGGTGTTCTAGAATTCAAAGCCGCCTGTCTCGCCTTTTGACATCGAGTCATACACGGCTTGGACATAGGC
>JBFEJN010000070.1:0-9800 GCA_041553195.1 Sulfurimonadaceae bacterium | reverse complement strand
GAAAAAGCGTCAAACAGATCGTGCTTCTCAGCTCGACCTCGGTCTATGACAACGTAGAGGGGTATTTCGACGAGCAGAGTGCTGTAGTGCAGGAAAGTGTTGTCGCCCAGGGGGAAGCCTTGTTTAAAGCGTTGTTTACAGACGGTGTTATCGTTCGTCTTGGCGGTTTGATGGGGGAAGATCGTATAGCAGGTCAATGGGGTTCGACACAGCTGCAAGATGCCCCGGTCAACTACATACACCGGGTTGACGCCGTTGGCATTCTTGAGGCAGTGATCGAACAGACCATCCATAACGAAGTGATCAATGCAGTAGCACCCAAACATCCGAAACGTTCCGAACTCTATAAACAAAACTGTGCGCGATTTGGATTTGAGCTGCCAAGGTTTTCGGCAGGAAAAGAGCGAATTGTTGTGAGCGAAAAAAGCAGGGAGCTCTTAGGCTACCGCTATGTGTACAAAGACCCTATGCACTTTTGGTCTGGCACTCCGGACAGACCCCGTTAAGGACAACAGTGGAGTGGTTAAGCTGGTAACCGCTTTCACGTTCAGCAGAGAGCATCAAATCATTAATACATTTGTCCATATCGATGACGGTGCCGCAGGTATTACAGGCCAGGTGGATGTGTGGTTCTTTTGAAATTTCGTATTGAAGTTTATGGTCGGGAACTTTAATGACCTCCAAAAGACCCAGTTCATACATTTGACTCACATTTTTGTAAACGGTAGCGAGAGAAATAGTGGGGAAACTGATCCGCAATATCTCAAAAAGCCTTTCGACATCAATATGGCCGGCTGCTTCGATCTCTTCGAGAATCGCTGTACGCTGGGGGGTCACTTTTAAATTATTAATTCTCAAATTTTCTGTATAGTTCATAGTGTATTACCAACTTATTTCGATATAGTAGTTGATTATAACAGTAATGTAATAAAAGAAAAAAAATAACTAAATAATAAATATTATTGTTTAAGTTTTCTGCTCTATAATGACAAATATCAAATCATAACAAAAGGACCGAAATTGAAACATTTAGTATTATCCTTATTGGCAGGTGCAGTAGTGATGGCATCGCCATTGGCAAAAGAGGCGAAAGATGCCGGATTGGTTGCAATCCCGGCAGATCATGACGCTGTGATGAAACTGATCGACAATCCCAAGAACAGGTTGACACCTGAAAAGATCGAACTGGGTAAAAAACTCTATTTTGACCCACGTCTTTCAAAAAGCGGCCTCATCAGCTGTAACACCTGTCACAACCTAAGTGAAGGCGGCGATGATGGTGTCTCTGCAGCCATCGGTCACAGCTGGACAGCCAACCCGCATCACTTGAATTCACCAAGTGTTTACAATGCGGTCTTTGCTGACAAGCAGTTTTGGGACGGTCGCAGTCCAGACCTTGAAGACCAGGCAAAAGGACCGACGCTTGCTGCTCCTGAGATGGCAGCGACCCCAGAACATATTGCACAAGTGGTTAACTCTATGCCGGACTATGTTGCTGCCTTTAAAACAGCCTATGGCAATAACGCAAAGATCGATTTTAATTCCATTACAGATACGATTGGTCTGTTTGAGCGTACCCTGGTCACGCCGTCACGTTTCGATGACTTTTTGAATGGCGATGACAAAGCATTGAGCAAAGCGGAGCAGGATGGTCTTAAAACCTTTATTACAACAGGTTGTACATCGTGCCATAACGGTATTGCAATCGGCGGTTCAATGCAGGGCTTTGCACTTACGGGTGACTTTACACATGCCAAAGTGGGTGATTTCAAAGGCGATGCGAACGGTCTTGTCAAAACACCTACACTGCGCAATGTCTCACAGACAGCGCCATATTTCCACAACGGTACAGTATGGAGTCTACAAGAGGCAATTAAAGAGATGGGCCGTATTCAACTTGGTGTTGCGATTACCGATAAAGATGCAGCGTCTATCGAGACCTTCCTGAAAGCACTAGAAGGTAGAAAGCCGAAGATGGAATTGCCAATGCTGCCGTCTAGCACAGCTACGACACCGAAGCCGGATGTAAACTAAAGGCTTACCCGCTCCCGCTTCACTTCGATTCCGGACAGTGTCCGGGATCATCAATAGAACGTCTTTTTTTCGTTATTACCTTTCTTCAACATAAACTTCATACGACATCTTTTGCTCATCATTTCAACATTATTTTTTAGCATACTGTTTTATTAGACTAGAAAGGGTCCTATTTATGAAAGCTGGTTCACCTGAGTATAAATTACTTTTAAATATTGTCAAAGAAGATCCCAAGATCACTTCGGCAGAAGCCATTAAGAGACTACACTATGAACTAAGGGCAGCTGATACCGCCGTAGAGATTCTCGGCCTTCGAACAATAGCTGCGCGGTATTTGAACAACCTTGGGTTCTTTGGCGGGATCTAACCATTTTAGAATAGTTGAGAGATCCTCTTCTCGCATGGCACTGCACCCGGCAGTGGGTGCGTCTTTGGATTTCCGTATATGAAAAAAGATGCATGAGCCGGCACCACGTTTTCCGCCGCTATTGTGTTCAACGATTAAACCTATCTTGTAAAGTTCATCGTCTCTTCGCATCCATTCAAAACTTTTTGGCTGGTCACTTGCATTTATATCCAGGATCTTATTGTAGTCTTTCGAGCCGCTGTCATCGACGCAGATCAGTTCCTTGTTGGCTTGTACATAGGGCATTTTTGTATCGAGCTGCGGCGCATATCCAAAAGCTTTTGAAAGTCTGAAAATACCGGCAGGTGCACGGCCGTCACCTTCTCTTTTGGCGGGTTCATCCTCTTTGGGTATAAAACCTTGCTCGCCGATACCCCAGGCCAGGCCATTGCGCCCAAGGTTGACAGGGCTCTTCTCCCCAACTTGTACAAAGAGATCTTGCTGCTTTTCATAACGTGTTAACACAGCCTGTGTGGTATTAAAATCATCGCTTACTATCAAGATCAATTGCTCCGATGAATATGCAAGATCCAAGGTTAAAAAAAGAGTGAAAGAAAGCTTTGTAATTTGTTTCATCTGTGGTACACTTTATTCAAGAATTTTAAGTTAGACTTATTATACAATGAAAATAGTTTAGGCATGAATGAGGGAGCCGAGGATGAATATTAAGATCCGCAAAGCAACAGAGCAAGACGCACCGCTGTTGGCGCAGGCAATGTTGGAAAGTTCGCGATCAGGTAAAAAGCAAGGTCTGTTTGATGTCATATTTAACACAACAGACAAGACGGCACTGCTTAAACACTTAGAACAGTTGACCACAACACAGACAAAAAGTTATTGTCATTTTAGCAATTTTTTAGTTGCGAGTGTTGACGGTGTCGATGCCGGTTTTCTTTGCGGATATGAACCTCGTCTTGCAACAAATGAGATCTTTATCAAAGCCATGGAAGAACTCGGTCTTGATGAAAGTTATGAAGAGGGTCTTGTATCGTACCGTCTGGTGGAACCTCACTTTGACAAAAAGACTTTTTTACTGGACTTTATGGCGGTGAAAGATGAATTCCATGAGTTTTCGGTACTAAAAGAACTGGTACAGAAAAGTCTTTTGACTGCCCGTCTAAAAGGCTACCGTATTGTGCAGACCATGGTCGATATCGGTTCAGTCGAGACAATGCTGGTCTATAAAAAACTCGGATTCAGTGAGATCGATGAACGCCGAAGTAAACGTTATGAAGAAGAGTATGGCAGTCCCGGCATCATTCGTCTTCAGATCCATCTTTAGGACCTTCCTATAGAATTCGGCATACTCTCACTGGCGGCACCTGTCACTGCCATTGTCATCGCACTGCTTACCAAACGTGTTCTTGTTGCACTGTTCGCAGGTATCCTCGTCGGCGAGATCATCATAAACAATTACGCAATTGCTGACACACTGCACGCTTTGTTTGACCTGACAATTTTACTTTTTTCAACACCCTGGATTCTCAAAACATTCGGTTTTATGCTTTTAATGGGTTCGGTCATGCATCTTATGGAGCGTTCGGGTGGAGTAAATGGGTTTGTTTACATGCTCAGCCATAAACTTGCGCTGGTCAAGTCTGACAGGGCCGCACTTCTATTGGTCTATATTATTGGAATCGTCATATTTATTGAGACTTCGATTACGGTTCTGATCGCGGGCAGTGTCGGACGTCCGCTTTGTGATGCGCACAGTATCTCGCGTGCGAAACTGGCCTATGTCTGTGATTCGACCTCCGCGCCGGTAGGCTCTATCCTCATGTTTAACGGCTACGGAGCCCTGATGTTGGGACTGATCACTGCACAGATGAGTCTGGGTTTTATGGGTGGTGAGAGTGTTGAATGGCTGATGCAGGCTATTATGTTGAATTTCTATTCCATCTTTGCCCTTGTCATCACATTTTTGGTGATCTGGTTTACAATAGATGTCGGACCGATGCGTCATGCACTTGTGAAACATGAGGTAAGTGAGATCAAAGAGGGCGGGCATCCCCTGTATATGATCACGCCGATCTTGTTGATGATAGGCGGGGTCTTTCTCTTCTTATATATAACCGGTGAGGGAAACATTTTAAAAGGGAGCGGGTCCAGTTCTATTTTTTACACTATGGTGATGACCTTGACACTAATGGGCCTTTTCTTTATAGGAAAAAAAGTGATGTCCCCTAAAACGGTTGTCGAAGATAGTGTCAACGGGATGCGCTCGATGGTCGGTATAACCTCGATACTCTTTTTTGCTTTTGCGATTGGGCAGGTCACCAGCGATATGCATACCGGTATTTATCTGGCATCGTATGTCAATGCAGTATTATCGCCTGCCTGGTTGGCTGCCGCTGTTTTTTTGCTGGCATCTGTAATGTCTTTCTCGACAGGGACAAGCTGGGGAACCTTTAGTATCATGGTCCCCATCGCTATCCCTTTGGCGGTGGAGATGGACGCCGATATTGCCCTGGTCCTTGGCGCGGTGATCTCTGGCGGTGTCTTTGGAGACCACTGTTCGCCTATCTCCGATACCACGATTATTTCGTCGATGGCAACCGGTTGTGACCATGTCGAGCATGTCAAGACACAGTTGCCGTATGCTCTTTTTTCAGGGTTTATTGCCTTTACGCTGTTTGCACTGTTTGGAATAATACGATGAGTATGAAAGCCAAACTTCTACTCTTGGAAGATGATAGCGCACTTAATGAGACCATTACGGAGTATCTGCAAGAGCAGGGTTACGAGGTATTGTCGGTCTTTGACGGTGATGAAGCGCAAGATCGAATCTACGAAACACCGTTTGATATGCTACTTTTGGACGTTAATGTACCCGGGGTCGATGGATTTTCGCTTCTAAAGGCAGCCCGTGATGCAGGAACAAAAACACCTGCTATTTTTTTGACATCACGCAGTGCATTGGTCGATGTTGAAGACGGTTTTGAAAGCGGCGCGGATGATTATCTGCGAAAGCCCTTTGCCCTTAAAGAGCTTCTGTTACGTATAGAAAATCTGCTAAAACGTCAATTCCACCATGAGAACAGCGACAAAATAGATCTGGGTGAAGGACTATTTTATGACATAACGACATTGACCCTCTCTAAAAATGGTCAGATCATTACCTTGAGCGATAAAGAGAGCCGTCTGCTTAAGCTCTTTATACAGCACAGAGGCGAACTTATCGTGCATGAGGTGATCAAAGAACATCTGTGGGACTTTGACGAAGAACCGAGCGATGACGCGCTTCGAACCTACATCAAACATCTTCGTCAAATTCTCGGAAAGGATAAGATTGTCAGCCATAAACGACTCGGGTATCAATTTCGCTGAAAATAGGACACTGCGTGCCTTTGTCCTTTTGTATGGGATCATGGCTTTTTTTATTTTAACACTTATCGGCACCATCTATTACCGTTACTCTAAAGAGCTGATGCTCTCGACGCATCGGCTTTCGATGCAGATCGAAGCAGAGAGCTATATTCCGAGGGTATTGGCTTGGAAAGAGGCGGGTGCTTCCCGCGAACTTTTTCCTAAAGATATCGCTTATAAGACCGCTATCTATACAAAATATGGTACGCCGGTTGTCTCTTATTTTGATGTGCCGTTGCATCAGTTTACGCCGGGTATCTACAAAGAGGATGACCATATCCATTTTCTTATGTCAATGGGCTCATATGGTATGAAAGAGATACTGTTGGTCTTTGAGACGAAGGACGATGCACTTTGGTTGAAAGCGATGTGGCGGAATTTACTTATTTATGGCGGTGTGATGTTTACAGCACTGCTTACATTAGGGGTCATTTTATCACGCCTTTTTATCCGTCCTATGCGAGAGGCTGTTACGCTTTTAGACAATTTTATTAAAGATACAACCCATGAGCTTAATACGCCTGTGAGTACGATCGTAACGAATGTCGAGACGATCGATACTTCGCTGCTCGATGAAAAGACACGTACCAAGATCCGTCGTATTGATATCTCGGCTAAAACCATCGCATCGATCTATGACGACTTGACCTATCTCATTTTGCACCATAAGGTGGCTGTCGTCGATGCACCAATGAATATTGAGGAGATACTCAAAGAACGTCTCGCCTATTTCAGTGACCATTTTGAACAGAAAATGCTTACAGTCAATGCTGATCTTTCGGCCTGTACATTGACAATAGATGCGACCAAAATAAGACGTATTATTGATAATCTTCTGTCAAATGCCATTAAGTACAACAAGCGAGGCGGTACGATAGATCTTGTTTTAGATGCGACAAAATTGCAGGTACGAGACAGCGGTAAAGGTATAGCGAGCGAAAAACTGGAACATATTTTTGAACGCTACAGCCGTTTTGACAACAGTGTCGGTGGTTTTGGGATTGGTCTGAATATTGTCGCGTCAATTGTGAAAGAGTACGGATTTAGAGTAGAGGTGGATTCGCGTCCCCAGGCGGGGACGACCATTACTGTTTTTTGGCAATAAATTCAGCAACCGTTTCGATCTGTGCATCGTCATAGGCTGCGACCTGACCTTTCATCAGGGCTTTCATCGCACCGCCGTAAGTTCCTGCTTTATAACCTCTGAGTGCTGTGACGATCTCGTCTTTCGACAGCTCGTTGATGATCCTGCTTTTGTTTAATGCATGCTTTTCACCCATACTGCCATGGCATGAAGCACATTTTTTGAAAAGATCTGCGCCGTCGGTTGCCGCCAAGATCGATGAGATTCCTAAGATCAATAGTAATGTTTTCATTATTTATCCTTTTTATTATGTGTTTACACTGTGTGTTTGGGTTGACTGCTTATTCATCTCTTCTTCAAAAGAAATGTCCTACCCGCAGCTCGGTACATTGCCTGAATCAGATGCATATTCGTACAGAAAATCTTTGAGGTCCTCTGAATATTTTTTAAACTTTTTGCCGTTGGCATATTTTTCACCTTTAGTCCCTTTGTGCCATGCCTTGAAACCGGCATTGTCATTGGAAAATGCAGCTTCCCACTCGGCCTGTGTTTTCATTGCAGCACCTTTTGTACCATTTCCATGACACTTTTTACACTGTTTTAAATAGGCTTTTTGTCCTTTTTTGATGTCCGCAGAAAGTGAGGGCACAAAGACGCTGCCTAGTAAAAGAGCAACTAAAACGCTTTTAATCGAAGTTTGAGCCAAGTTCATAATAAACTCCTTATTTATTGATGTCACATTGTAAGGAATGATCGTGGAGTGATTGTGAAGGTCTCCAAAGTTAAAAAAGTAGCGCTGATTTATATTGGGTTTATCTGAACAGTTATATGGATTTAGATCATTCCCGATATATAAACCCACGGGAGTGTTTTTTTACCCTGGTATTTAAAATTCGTGGATGTAACTCTATTTCTTTACTTTCAATTTATGGTTACTATGAGTATAATTACGCCTATAAAATTATAGCTATAAGAATAGCTTTGCTTTTAAGCAAATGCATACGAAGTGAAGATTGCACTTTAGTAAAATTCTTGTTCAATGAAGGTACAAAACGATGAACGCAGCAGAGATCGAAAAGTTAGGCATCCAAAACGTTGGTAAGCTCTATTACAACTTAAGTTATGACGAACTGATTAAACACGAACTGGACAATGGTGAGTGTGCTTTAGCTGACAATGGTGCGACTATGGTCGATACAGGGATCTTTACAGGTCGTAGCCCTAAAGACAAGTTCTTCGTAGACCAGGAACCTTCTAACAAATTCATTGGTTGGGGTGACGTCAACCAAAAGATCTCAAAAGAGAACTATGAAGAGTTATACAAGATCGGAACCGCTCAGCTTTCCGGAACTGATCTCTATGTCATGGACCTGTTTACAGGTTCGTCTCCGGCAAGTAAACGCAATGTCCGTTTTATCTCTGAAATCGCCTGGCAGGCACATTTTGTCAAAAACATGTTTATTCGTCCGACAGAAGAGCAGTTGGACGGTTTTTCACCGGACTTTACAGTCATTAATGCCTGTAAAGCGACGAATACACGATATAAAGAGATGGGACTGAACTCAGATGTTTTCGTTGTTTTCAATATTGAAGAAAACATTGCCGTTATTGGCGGTACATGGTACGGTGGTGAGATGAAGAAGGGTATCTTCTCCATGATGAACTACTGGTTGCCGCTGGAAGGTAAAATGGCCATGCACTGTTCTGCAAATGTCGGTAAAGAGGGAGACACAGCACTTTTCTTCGGTCTAAGCGGAACAGGTAAGACAACGCTGTCTACTGACCCGCATCGTGCGCTGATCGGTGATGATGAACACGGTTGGGACGATGACGGTGTCTTTAACTTCGAAGGCGGCTGTTACGCGAAAGTGATCAACCTTGACCCTAAGTCAGAGCCGGAGATCTATGCAGCGATCCGTAAAAATGCCCTGCTTGAAAATGTCGTTTACGATGAAGATGGCCTGGTTGATTACGAAGATGGTTCAAAAACAGAGAACACACGTGTTTCTTACCCGATCGAGCACATCGAAAACCGTAAAGAAGATCTTATGGCAGGTCACCCTGAAAAGATCATCTTCCTTACAGCCGATGCTTTCGGAATCCTTCCTCCGGTCTCAAAACTTTCAAAAGAGCAGGCAATGTACTACTTCTTAAGTGGTTACACGGCGAAAGTTGCCGGTACTGAACGTGGTATTACGGAGCCGGTTGCAACATTCTCAGCTTGTTTCGGTGAAGCATTCTTACCGCTTCATCCAACAGTATATGCGAAACTTCTAGGTGAAAAGATTGACAAACATAACGTTGAAGTCTTCCTCGTCAACACAGGTTGGGCCGGTGGTGCATACGGTGTTGGTAAGCGTATGAGTATTAAAGATACACGTGCTTGTATTAATGCCATTCTTGATGGAAGCATTAATGAATCTGAATTTGACACGACAAAAACCTTCCGTCTTCAAGTCCCTAAAACATTGGGCGACATTAACCCAAGTCTTCTTAACCCGCGTAATGCATGGGCTGACAAAGCAGAGTTTGATGCTAAACGTGATGAGCTTGCGGGTATGTTTATTGAGAACTTTAAGAAGTATATGACCGCTGACAGCGAATTTGATTACTCCCAAGCCGGCCCGCAAATCGGCTAAAAAGTTCCAGCTTCGGCGCAGCTTGCGTTAAAGTTTACCTCTCGACGTACCGATGTACGCCTTTGGATTCACTCCAACACAATCTACACCAAATCTGAAACTTTTTCCTGTTTAAGGAGTGGTTAAGATGAACTTTGCCATCTTTTCACCATTCACCATTCACCATTCACCATTCACCATTCACCATTCACCATTCACCATTCACCATTCACCATTCACCATTCACCATTCACCATTCACCATTCACCATTCACCATTCACCATTCACCAT
>JBFEJN010000069.1:0-10006 GCA_041553195.1 Sulfurimonadaceae bacterium | reverse complement strand
GAACCATCACCTCTTTCGATGCATCTGCAGGCCCGTCGCGCTGAACAGACACGTGTCAACATCAACATCATCGGCGAAAGCGTCCTGGGTGAAGAGGAGGCGACTGAGCGGGTCAAAAAGTACATCAATGCGCTGAAAAATCCGGACATCGACTATATTTCGATCAAAATATCAACCATCTTTTCGCAGATCACGCCGCTTGCCCACCAGTGGAGCGTTGAGAAAATAGCGGAGCGCTTGGCCCTGATCTACACGGCGGCCATGGAACATCCCTACACCGATGCGCAGGGCGAAGAACATGCCAAGTTCGTCAACCTCGACATGGAGGAGTACCGCGACCTCTCTCTGACCGTCGACGTCTTTATGCAGACCCTCTCCAAAGAACCGTTTACCGGGCTGCATGCCGGGATCGTCCTTCAAACCTATCTTCCCGATGCCCTGGACTATCTTAAAAAACTGACGGCCTGGGCAAAAACACGGGTAGAGAAGGGGGGCGCACCGATCAAAGTCCGCCTTGTCAAAGGGGCGAACCAGGAGATGGAAATGACAGAGGCAAGCCTGCGCGGCTGGCCCTGTGTGACCTACCTGAACAAGGCCGAGACCGATGCGAACTACAAGATACTCATGGACTATCTGCTCGATCCCGATGTCGCCCCATATGTGCACACGGGTATTGCCTCGCACAACCTCTTCGACCATGCACTCGGCGTCATGCTGGCAAAAGAGCGAAAGGTTGAAGCCTACCATTCGGCAGAGATGCTCGAAGGGATGAGCGAAGCCGCCTACAAGGTCTTGAAAAAAGAGGGGCTGAATGTCATTTTGTACGCCCCGACCGCGACGCTTGAGACCTTTACCAACGCCATCGCCTATCTGGTGCGGCGGTTCGATGAGAACACGGCAGAACAGAACTTTCTGCGGCACAGTTTTGGGTTGACGGTCGGTTCTCCGGCCTGGGAACGGCTCGTTAAAAGTTACGAGGATGCATTGGCGGCAGTGCCGAAGACAAGGTTAACGCCGTTTCGAACGCAGGACCGGAACCTGAGCCCCGTCGTTGCAGATGAGCAGGAACCGTATATCTTTACCAACAGAAGCGATACGGATTTTGCGCTTGAGCAGAACCGAAAATGGGCAGAGACCATCCGCGACAAATGGCAAAACATAGGCGAACAGGGCGGCTTTAACGCTTATCCGGTCATCGGCGGTGTGTTGAAAGATTCTAAAGAGGCCGTTGCGGTCATCGACAAATCGCAGTACCATGAAAACGGGATCGTCGGTATGTATGTCCCGGCATCGGCCCAGGAGCTGGACGAAGCGGTGTGTATTGCCGCCGCCGACCCGGACGGCTGGCGCACGCTTCACCATACGCAGCGACAAAAGATCCTGATGGGGGTTGCCCATGAATTTGAAAAAAGCAGGGGCGACCTTATCGGCGTTGCTGCGGCAGAGATGGGGAAGGTCTTTGGCGAGACGGATGTTGAGGTGACCGAAGCGATCGACTTCTTAAACTTCTATCCCTACAGCGTTTGGAAACTGGCATCGATCGACGGTCTAAGTCTGCAGCCAAAAGGGGTGGGACTGGTCGTCAGCCCCTGGAACTTCCCGATCGCTATCCCGACTGGCGGTGTGGCGGCTGCCTTGGCGGCCGGCAATACCGTCATCTTGAAACCGGCGTCGGACGCGGTGCTCTGCGGCTACCGCTTGTGCCAGTGTTTCTGGGACGCCGGTGTCAGTAAAAACACCCTGCAGTTTGTGCCGACAAGCGGTGCTTTGGCCGGAAAACAGCTCATTCCGAACCCTGCCGTCGATTTTGTCATCTTTACAGGCAGTGAAACGACGGCGTACGGGATGATAAACGCGCGTCCTGACATTCATCTCAGTGCAGAAACCGGCGGAAAAGACGCGACGATCGTCACTGCATTGGCGGACCGAGACCAGGCGATCAAAAACGTGGTGGCTTCGGCCTTTAACAACTCCGGGCAAAAGTGCTCGGCGACCTCACTGCTGGTGCTTGAAAAAGAGCTGTATGCAGATGAGAACTTTAAACGCACGCTCATCGATGCCGCGTCCTCTCTGGAAGTGGGTTCGGTGTGGGAATTCAAAAACCGTATCGGCGCCTTGGTGCATCCGCCGATCGGCGATCTTAAACGGGCGCTGGACGAACTCGAAGAGCACGAGCATTGGGCGCTTGAACCGCGTTATGCCGACAATGACAACCCCTATATGCTGAAACCTTCGATCCGTTGGGGAACGCAAGCGGGGGACTTCTGCCATATGAACGAGCTGTTCGGTCCGGTGCTTTCGGTAATGTGCGCCGAAGATCTTGAGGATGCCATCGAAAAGGTCAATGCGACAGGCTACGGACTGACTTCGGGACTTGAGAGTCTGGATGAGCGTGAACAGAAGATCTGGAAAGAGAAGCTTCTGGCCGGAAACCTCTACATCAACCGCATGACAACAGGGGCGATCGTGCTGCGCCAACCCTTCGGCGGCATGCGAAAGTCAGCAATAGGCAGCGGCAAAAAAGCGGGCGGGCTGAACTATGTCTCGCAGTTTATGCAGCTGCAATTTGATGGGGCTTACAATGGAGAAAGCGGTACGCATTCTTATCTTGATATTGTAGCAAGCCTCTTAAATATGTCCGGTTCTTTTAGAGAGGAGTTGGAAAAGTGCCTCGAAACAGCCGGGCACTTTGCCTACTGGCTTAAAAAGGAGTTCTTACAGGAGCATGACTACTGCAATGTCCGTGGAGAGAGCAATGTCATCCGCTATCTTCCTGTCGACAACGTTCTGCTGCGTTGCGAAGAAGGGGACAGTCTGCATGCGATCCTTGCTTCGATCGCCGCGATTAAAATGAGCGGTGCGATGCTTCGGCTCTCCGTTGCGAAGAGTGCAACAAATGAAGCACTGCGATATATCAAAGAAAACAGAACACGACTGCTCGATGCGGAGGATAGTTTTGCCGAAGAGGATGAGACATCGCTTGTTACGGCAATGCGCAAAGCAGACCGTATCCGTTTTTTGCATCCGGACAATGTCACCGGGAGTATCTACGAGGCGCTTGCAGAAGATGCTGTCTACATTGCATCGGAGCCGTTTATCGCGCAGGGGCGCATTGAACTAATGCACTATTTCAGAGAACAGAGTGTCTCAACCTCATATCACCGATACGGGAACCTGGGGCTTAAAGGCCTCAAAGAAAAGGAAACTAAATGATGGAACTACCGGTACTCATCTCATTTTTGATCTACATGTTGGTTATGATAGGCATCGGCGTCTATTTTTATTTCAAGACCAAGAACCTTAGCGACTATGTTCTGGGCGGACGGGGGCTTGGTCCTGGCGTGACCGCATTGAGCGCCGGGGCATCGGACATGAGCGGCTGGCTTTTGCTCGGCCTTCCCGGCATGATGTACAGTGATGGCATTGTGGGCAGCTGGATCGCTGTCGGTCTTGTCATCGGGGCGTACCTGAACTGGCACTATGTCGCCAGACCGCTGCGGGTCTACACCCACACGCTTGATGATGCCATCACCATCCCCGACTACTTTTCCAACCGTTTTGAGGACAAAGGCAACAGCCTGCGGGTGGTCACCGCCGTCGTCATCTTGCTGTTTTATACCCTCTACACATCATCGGGTCTGGTCGGCGGGGCAAAACTTTTCGAAGCGACCTTCTCACTGGATTACTCCACGGCCCTACTGGTCGGCAGTTTTATTATTGTCTCCTACACCTTTCTGGGCGGCTACAATGCGGTGAGCTGGACAGATCTGATTCAGGGCATCTTGATGATGCTGGCCCTGGTCGTCACACCGATCGTCGTCATCTTTCATATTGGGGGTGTAGATGCAGGGTTGCGTCTTATTGAATCGGCGGACCCCTCCAAACTGGACCTGTTCAGCGGGAGCTCCCTTATCGGGATCATCTCACTGATGGCATGGGGGCTCGGCTATTTCGGTCAACCGCACATCCTGGTGCGTTTTATGTCGATCCGTCATGAGAACGAGCTGCACCGGGCCAAAGCGATCGGCATGAGCTGGATGGTCCTCTCGATTATCGGTTCACTTGCCGTCGGTTTTTTTGGTTTTGCCTATGTCCTGGCGGAAGGGGTGGACCTTCAAGACAGCGAGAAGATCTTTATTACACTCTCCCAATTACTGTTTAACCCGTGGATCGCAGGCTTTCTGCTTGCGGCGATCCTTGCCGCGATCATGAGTACCATCGACTCGCAGCTGCTGGTCTCGTCGTCGGTGCTGACGCGCGACATCTACCACGCTATGTTGCGCAAGGGTGCAAGCAATAGAGAGTTGGTCTGGGTCGGCCGGGCGACGGTGATCGTTATTGCCGTCATCGCCTGGTACCTCTCGAGTGACCAAAACGCCAGTGTCCTGAAACTGGTGGCTTATGCCTGGGCAGGATTCGGCGCTGCCTTTGGTCCACTTGTTATACTGTCACTATATAAAGCAGATGTGACCCGATACGGCGCTATTGCCGGCATGCTGACCGGCGCACTGACCGTAATTGTCTGGAAACAGCTCGAAGGCGGACTTTTTGACCTTTACGAACTGCTGCCGGGTTTCGTCGCCGCATGGATAGCGATTTTGATTTTTGGTACAATCGGGCCAAAGAACTCTGAAAAGAGTCAACAGATATTTCATGATGTGCATGAAAAGCTCAAACAAAAACAGAATAAATTTGAAGGAAAATAGATGAAACGAATTGTGATCAAAGTGGGCAGTGCCGTCTTGACAGAAAAAAATAAAATAGCCAAAAAACGGATGCTCAACCTGGTGAAACTGATTGCCGAACTGCGCGAAAAGTACGATGTCATACTGGTCACTTCAGGAGCTGTTGCTGCCGGGTATTCGGCATTACGGCTCGACAAAAGCAAGCAGATCAGTAAAAAGGCGATCGCAGCGGCAGGACAGCCTATCTTGATGTCCAGCTACAAACGCAAGTTTGACATCTATGAGATCGACACGGCACAGATCTTGCTGACGGAAGATGATTTCGATTCACGGAAACGTACCAAGATGTTCCAGGAGATCATTAATACCCATTTGGACAATGATATTTTGCCTATTGTCAACGAGAACGATATTACCTCGACACCCGAACAGCTTTTCGGTGACAACGACCAACTCTCTGCCAATGTTGCGTATGCAACCAATGCGGAACTGTTGGTTATCTTAAGTGATATAGACGGTTACTATGACAGCAATCCCCAAGAGAACAAAGATGCCAAACGGTATAAGGTTCTCAGTGAAATACCAAAAGATGCATTAATTGATGATGCAACGCCAAATAATCCCTTTGCAACAGGCGGTATTGTCACCAAGTTGAAAGCGGCACAGTTTCTGCTGGAACGAGGCAGAAAGATGTTCCTATGTAATGGGTTTGACCTCAGTGCTGCAGAGTCTTTTCTTATGGAGAACAAACAGACCCTCGGTACGCTTTTTCAGCCCGAAGAATAGAAGACTGTTAGACCAAGATCACTTTCGTATTGTGTTTCCATCTAGTTGTTGTCTCGACAATAACAAAAAAGGAGTTTGATGACCATTTTATCTTCCATCCGTGCCCAAAGAGCAATAGGGACGTCTTTCTTGATGTTTGTGCTTCTTATGCTGCTGCATCCGGCCACACTCAAGGCGGAAAATAACACTCCGACCGAAGAGAAAAGTATGCTCGAGCGCCCTTTAATGGAACGCTATATACTCGACGAATTAAAGGCGATCCGCATCGACAACCAACAGACCCGTGTTGATGTTGAACAGCGCATCGCCAGCTCAAAGATAGAGCAGACAGACCGGGCAGCACGCTATATTACAGACACCATCGGAAACATATTCTATATCATCGCCGGAGCGACTTCGATACTTTTCTTTGCCGGATGGAACTCGCTGCGTGACATCCAGCGGAAAACGAAAAGTATGATCGAAGAGCGGGTCGAATCGATTACTCAAAAATATAATGAAGAACTTGAGGAACTTCAATCGCGCTTGAGTGAACAGTCTCAGAAGATCATAACCAATCAAAAGATGATCTATAGCACTCACCTTGTACATTCCCTTTGGATGCGTGCCAACCTTGAGGCGAACCCCCAGTCAAAAATAGATATATATGACGAGATCTTGAAGGTCCATGACGAAGATGCCGAAGTGTACGCCTATAAAGCGGATGCAGTATTGGACTTGGACGAATATGAGTGGGCAATGAACCTTAGTAATAAAGCGATCGAAATAGATCCTGAATACGGTTATGCCTATTGGCAACGCTCCTGTGCCAATGCCAAACTCGGACATGAGTCAGAAGCGATAGAAGATCTGCGACTTGCTCTAATAAAGGCACCAAATCTGAAAGAAGAAGTACAACGAGAGCCCTCTTTTTCGAAGATCAGAAACCTTCAGTCTTTTAAAGATGCTGTTGCATAGGAAAGATTGCACTTCACCTCTTCTATATCATACCTTTCGTCATTTGTCTGCAATCATTCTGTGTTGAAACGGTAATATTTGTGGACTAGACTCTCTGTATCTTTAGACTACAGGGGTGCGTAAAATGATAAAAGTCGATCTTCATCTTCACTCAAAATATTCGGACAAGCCTGCAGGCTTTTTTTCCAAAAAGCTTGACATGCATGAGTCCTATGTGACGCCGCAGCAGGTCTACGACACCCTTTTCGAGAGGGGTATGACCCATTTTACCATCACCGATCATGATGCTATCGGCGGTTGTCTGGAGATCGCGCACCTGCCGGGTGCTTTTATCAGCGAAGAGGCGACGGCCTATTTTCCGGAGGACCGCTGTCATATCCATGTGCTCTGTTATGACATCACGGTCGAACAGCATGAGATGATCCAGAAGCTTCGCTATAACGTCTATGACCTGGTCGATTACCTGCAGGCACAGAACATTCTGCATGTGCTCGCCCACCCACTCTATGACATGGATGGCCGTCTGAGCGAGACGCACATCGAAAGATGCCTGCTCATGTTCGACAACTGGGAGATCATTAACGGGACGCGTTCGGGTATCTCTGCCAAATTGACGAAAGAGATCGCCGAAAAGTTCGACGGCAAGGCACTGCAGCTGCTGGCAGACAAATACGGCTACAACAAGCGCCGCAGAGAGCGCATCAGTTATACCGCCGGCAGTGATGACCACGGCGGTATGGACGTCGGTAAGACCTATACGGCGTGCCCGGGTGAGACGCTCGAGGATTTTAAGGCCGCCTTTAATGACCACACGACGATACCCTGCGGCGAATACGGCTCGCCCGTCCGCCTGACCCACATGATAATGGGCATCTCCCACCAATGGGCCAGAGAGAAAAAGCACAGCGAGTCCTACCTGCTTGACTACCTCTTCGGCAAGCCGAAGATCAACATGATGACCAAACTGCTGGGGATGAAAAAAGTGGTCGAACAGGTCCAGAACATCTCGGGTATTGCTGAGGTCATCTCTTCGGACAACAAACACAAGGTGGTCCACGGCTTCTTTAAAAACCTGTTCCCCTACCTCATGAAAGAGTTTTCCGACACTAAGAACCTGGACATGGACAAGGTGAGCATGCTGCTGGGGCAGAGCGTCCTCTCGATCGTTCCGAGCGCCTACTATCTTTCGGTCTACTGGCAGCGGGCGCATGAGAAAAAGCGCTCCCGCCAGATCTACCGCGCCGTGACAGGGGAGAAGAAGGACTATACGGGCAAGGTCGCCTATTTTACAGACACCTTCTACGAAATCAACGGCGTCGCACTGACCTCCAAAAAACTCTTGAACCTTGTCAGGAACAACGGGTACAACATGACGTTTGTGACGGCGTATTCCGAAAAGGTCGACGACCCTTACCGAAAGAACTTTGCACCGATCTTCTCCTTTTCGCTCCCCGAATACAAAGAGATCCCGGTGAACATTCCCCATTTTCTGGACATGCTGGAATACTGCGATGACGAGAATTTCGACGTCATCTACGCTTCGACGCCGGGGGTTGTCGGGCTCTATGCGTTTCTGATCGCGAAGATCCTGCACGTTCCGTATGTCACGACCTTTCATACGGATTTTCCGGACTATATCGGCAAGTACTCGAGCGACCACCTCTTTAAAGGGCACATCTGGAATGCGTTTGCACTGCTGTTCAACAATGCGGACCGCGTGCTTTCGCCCTCAAAAGAGTACAAAAGACAGCTGGTTGCCAACGGGGTGAAAAAGAAAAAGATCGAACTCTTTTCGAGAGGTGTGAACCATGAGCGGTTCAACCCGGGGTTCCGCGACCGAAGTTTTTGGAAAGAGTTCGACCCGGGGTATAACAACGAAAAAGTCGTCCTGTTTGTCGGCCGCATTGCCAAAGAGAAAAACCTTGACATCTTTATGCAGGTCCATCAGCTCCTCAAAGAGCGCGATGACCTGAAATTCGTACTGGTCGGCAACGGCCCTTATATGGAGCAGATCGACACCGAAGAGAACATTGCGGTGCTCAAGACCGGTTTTCTTGAAGGCGAAGCGCTCTCCAAAGCCTTTGCTTCGGCCGATATCTTTCTCTTTCCAAGCGAAACGGAGACCTTCGGCAATGTGGTGTTGGAGGCACAGGCTTCGGGCCTTATCCCGATCGTGTCATCAGGCGGTGCGACCAAAGAGAACATACTCGACAATTCAACCGGTTTTGTCATCGATGGGAACAACCCTTTCGATTATGCCCAGGCGGTCGCTAAAATAGCAGACAATGCCACGATGCAGGAGAGTATGCGGCAGAATGCGCTGCTCTACATGCAGGACAAAGGCGAAGAGGCGTTGTTGGAGGTGATGCTTGAGAAACTCTCTCTGGGCAAACTTCAAAAACGCTGTTCCGATGAGAAGGTAGAAGAGCTGTTAGAAAGAGCTTCATGAAGATCGTCCTCTTTACCGACACCATCGGCGACCTTAACGGCGTGTCGCGTTTCCTGCAGGACATGGCCGAACATGCACTGCACAACGGCGACGACCTGCATGTCGTTACGTCAACGCGAAAATCCTGCCCCGAAGCCAAAAACATCCATAACTTTGCACCCCGTCTCCGTCTGCCCATGCCCTTTTACAAAGAGCTCGACCTGGCCTTTCCGCCGCGCGCCGAAATGGAAGCGTATGTCCGCCAAAACAGACCGGACCTCATTCATGTCTCGACGCCGGGACCTGTCGGTATTGCCGGCAGACAGATCGCGAAAAAGCTGGGCATTGAGATGCTGGGAACATACCATACGGACTTTCCGGCATACATCCGCGACAACACCGGTTCGCAGATGCTGAAACGATTGGCCGACAGGGGGATGCACTATTTTTACAACCCCTTTGTCCACGTTTTTACCCGTTCGGAGACTTATGGAGAGATCATGCAGAAGGAGATCGGTGTTGCGAAGGAGAAGATCTCCTACATCCGTGCCGGTATCAACATTAACCGCTTTTCCCCTGCGTACCGCGATGAGACGCTGTGGTCACGTTACGGACTCGGCAGCGACTCTGTCAAAGTCCTGTATGTCGGCCGTATTTCAAAAGAGAAAAACGTCCCCTTTCTTCTGGACGTCTGGCGCCTCTTTAAAGCGTGCTACCCGGAGCTGAATGCCGAGCTGGTCATGGCCGGCGAGGGCAGCTACAAACATGACGCCAGGGCAATGAAAAGCATGGGGGTGCACTACCTGGGACCGGTGACGGGCGAAGCCCTTTCAACCCTCTACGCCTCTTCGGACCTCTTTGTCTTTCCCTCCGTGACCGACACGCTCGGGCAGGTGGTCATGGAGTCGGCGGCAAGCGGGCTGCCCATCATCGTCTCGAACATTGGGGGACCAAAAAGTCTGCTCAACCCCTATGCCGGCAGCGGGTACGCGCTTGACATCATTATGGTTGAATGGGTGGAACACATAAGAGTGCTTGTCGAGAACAGGAAACTAAGAAGCTCCTTCGGCGAGGCCGGCCACCGTTACATGCAGGGCTTTCCCATCGAACACTCCTACGAAGACTTTATCGGCGTGCACCGGGAGTACTT
>JBFEJN010000068.1:0-10015 GCA_041553195.1 Sulfurimonadaceae bacterium | reverse complement strand
GTTGCTACGTCGACACCAAGGGCGTTAGCTTTCTTACGGTCGATGTCGATCGAATACATCGGGTAGTTGGGATTGTAGGTCGTAAAGGCGTATCCGATGCGCTCATCGGCATTTGCCTGTTTCATGACCTCCTGCGTGTAGGCCATAAAGGTCTCCATGTCGCCTGCAAGATAGTCCTGGACCCTGAAGTCAAACCCGCCGACGCTTCCGAGACCGGTAATACCCGGCATGTTGAACGCGGCAACATTGGCATCGGAGATATGCGCGGTCTTGACAAAGACCTGCCTGATAATACTCTCAACATCCATACCCGGCGCCGTTCGCTTGTCCCAATGCTCCAGAGTGACGAAGATGGCACCTGCGCTGCTGTCGAGCGTCGAGGTTATAATGTTGTAACCATCTATGGCAATGACATCTGCTACCCCGTTGATATCGGCGAGTATCGAGGCGACCTCTTTGCGCACTTCGACCGTACGCTCGATCGAACTGCCGGGCTTGAGATTCAAAGAGACCATGAACACCCCTTTGTCCTCTGAGGGGACAAAACCGGTCGGTGTCGTCAGGAACATGACATAGATAACGCCCAGCAGTCCGAAGAAGAGGGCCAGGACAAGGTATCTCCCTTTAACAAGCAAAGTGATCGTCGCCGTATACTTGTGGGTCAGCCAGGTAAACCCTTTTTCGAACAGTGTAAAACCGACAAAGACTTTCTCATCTTTACCGCGCCGTTTAATGATGATGGCCGCGATAGCAGGTGAGAGCGTCAAAGCGTTCAAAGAGGAGATCATAACGGCAAATGAGATCGTCAGAGCAAACTGCTGGTAGAGAGAACCGGTGATGCCCGGCACCATCGAAACCGGTATGAAAACCGCGACAAGAACCAGGGTTGTCGAAATAATCGGTCCGATGAGTTCGATCATCGATTTTTTGACGACCTGCGGCATGGTCAGGTCAGGTTCTTTGTACATGATGACCTCAACGTTTTCAACAACCAGAATAACATCGTCGACAACGATACCGATGGCGAGGATCAAACCGAAAAGGGTCAAAAAGTTGATTGAAAATCCCGGTGCCAGGTACATTGCGGCGAAGGTACCAATAAGCGATACCGGGATCGCAACCGAGGCAATAACGGTCGGACGCCAGGACTGCAGGAAAATATAGATAATGATGATAACCAGTAAAATAGCCATAAAAAGGTTGTTCACGACATTGTCGATGGCTACATTGACGTATTTGGTCGTGTCATACGGAATCGAATAGGTAATACCCTCAGGAAAGCGGCTTTTGACCTTTTCCATCACTTTGCCGACGGCTTCTCTGATCTCGAGTGCATTACTGCCGGGCAGTTGGTAGATACCGATCAGGCCCGTCGGCTTCTCATTCAAGATGGCATTCCAGTCATATTTCTCGGCTCCCAGCTCAACCCGTGCGACATCGCGCAGATAGACCAGTGAACCGTCGTCCTTGTATTTGATCACAATCTGTTCAAACTCCTCCACCTGTGACAAGCGTCCTTCAGCCGTAAGGACGTATTCCATCTGCTGGTCATTGTAGGTCGGGGCCGCGCCGATCTTACCGACTGCTGCCTGTTTGTTTTGCGACTTGATCGCATTGATGATGTCGTCGGGTGTCAGGCCGAGTGCATAGATCCTGTCGGGGTTAAGCCAGATACGCATGGAGTATTTTTTCTCACCCATGTTTTCTGCCTGGCCAACACCGGGAATACGCTTGAGCTCGTCAAGGACGTTGATGTTAATAAAGTTGGAAAGGAATGCGTCATCAAAACGTTCATCACCGTTAAGCGTCACCATACAGACGATGTTCGGACTTTTCTTCTCAACGATGATACCTTGCTGCTTTACCTCTGCGGGCAGTGCCGGCGTCGCCATCGAGACCTTGTTCTGGACATCCACGGCAGCAATGTCAAGGTCGTAGCCCGGTTCAAAGTAGACGGTTATCAGCGATTGCCCCGTCGAGGTGCTCGAGGAGTTGATATAGATCGATCCCTGCACACCGTTGAGCTTGTCTTCCAAAGGACGGGTCACCGACTCTTCGACGGCATAGGCATTGGCACCGGTATAGTTGGCGGTCACCTGAACCGTCGGCGGAACCACGTCAGGAAACTCCTGTATCGGCAGTACGACCATAGAGACCAGACCACCGACGATGATCAGCAGTGAGATCACCATGGCGAAGATAGGACGTTTAATAAAGGTTACGGAGAACATCTACTTCTCTGCCTGTTGCGGAATGAGGTTATGGGCTTTCATAACGGCATCAATACCTTTGGTGTCGGTCACATCCTGAGGCGCAAGAAGCGTGCCCGGTTTGACTTTCATCAGACCGGAAATGACAACGACATCGCCGTTTTTCAACCCTTCTGCAATGCTCGTATAGTAGCGTGTGGACAGATTCGTCTGAACAGCGGTACGTTTGGCAGTGTTGTTCGCATCGACCGTGTAAACGTACTTACCGAGCTGATCTTCGAAAATAGCCTGCGGCGGCACCATGATGAAATCGAACTTGTCGGTCACAAAGATGTTGATGTAGACAAAGGTCCCCGGATAGACCGAGTTGTCCTTGTTATCGATCGTCGCACGCATCGTTATGGTCGATGTCAAAGGGTCAACCGTGTTGTTGGAAAAGTCGACATAACCGTCAAGGCGCTTACGTTTCAATACGTCTTCACCCTGGCCATGCACTTCGATAAATGCCGGTAACTCTTTTTGAGAACGGAATTTATAGATACGCTGAACTTCACTCTCTGTCGGACTGAAATAGGTGTAGATGTTGTCTGTCTGCACGATGGTCGTCAGTACCGTTGACTCACCGTATCCGACCAGATTCCCGACATCGACGCGGCGTGCACTGACCTGACCCGAAACCGGTGCGGTGACGACGGTGTAGCTTAGTTCTAGTTCTGCATTTTGAATGGCGGCCTCATCGCCCGCGATCGCAGCAAGTAGCTCGCCGTAACGGGCCTCGTACTGCTCGAGCGTTGCCCGTGGAGCCAGTCCGTCTTTTACAAGCGGTTTATAGCGTTCGACATTGGTCTTTGCCAGCTCAAGAGCTGCCTCGTCCTGACGTTTTTTTGCCTTCGCTGACTGCAGGTTGCTTTTATACTGGGACTGTTCGATCAAGAAGAGTTTATCGCCTTTTTTGACCTGGTCGCCGTCTTTAAAATAGATTTTCTGAAGCCGACCCGACACGCGCGCACGGATCTCCTGGTCGCTGGTCGCTTTGGTCATACCCGTGTATTGGATCCAAAGCGGCATTGGTTTTCGATGCACCGTCACTGTTTCAACCGTTAACGGCGGCATCACTTTTGTCGTGGGGGCTTTTTTCTCTTCGGTGCATCCGCTGAATAACATGACTGCGGATAACGCGACAATAAGTGCGACTTTATTTGTGGGTAACATGACGATCCTTGCAGGGGCAAAATAGTTATGCCAATACTAGCAAATTAAATGTTAGTCGCTGTTGATGAAGGTTAGTTAGATGGAAAGGATGTGACTTAAAGAGAGGCGTATCAATAGCCCCTGAGGTAATAACCGACTTTGTAGCGTATACGTGTCTTCTGTTCCGGTCGCGGGTACTTACTGTAGGCATACTCGATCGTCTCTCTGGTCGTATCATCAAGTATATAAAAGTTGCTTTTTTCTATGAATTGTATCTCCGAGATGTCACCGTTGGGATAGAGATAGAACTCGACGATGTTCGAGCTGTTGACACGCATGTCCTGAGGGATGTTCACACGACCGACACGGTTGAGCACCTGTTGGGTAATACGTCGCATGATCTCCTGGTTATCCAGAATGTATTTCTGTTCACCCGGGCTGAGTTCGCCGAAGGTCTCACCGTAGGCATCTTTTATATTGTTAAGAAGTTTGCTTTCACGCTTTGACGTCTGTTCGGCTTTCTCGTCAACCGGCGTAATGTCCACTTTTTTGGAGAGAAATGAATAGAGACGTTCATTCTCTTTTTTCATAGTTTTTGTGGTGTTTTGATCGGCCTTGGCCACCGGTTTCTCCTTAACAGGAATGTACGGTTTTTCCGACGGCAGGGGCTCGACTTTCGGTTTTACAGGTTCGATCTTTTTAGGTTCGATCTTTGTGACAGGTTTTTGCGGTTGAACCACCGGCTGTGGCGTATGTTCAATAAACTGTTTTTCCTGGATCCTTTTAAGCTGCTTGCCCTGCGGCATCAACTCTGCTTTCTTAGGAGTGGTCTTGTTTTTGACCGGGGCACTTTTAGTGACTTCAGGCTTCTCTTTTAACGACACCTTGATACGATGTTCTTGCGGTTTCTCTTTTTTTTCGACCTTTGGCGCGTAGTATCCCAAGAGTATAAAGAGCAAGATGATCAGAAGGTGAAACATCAAAGCAATAAGAAAGGCAGCGGTTGAACGGCTCATATGATCCATTATTCTATAAATTTTTGAGATTATAGCACAGGGTAATTAACGCTCTACTAACCTTCATTACTTTAAAATACAGCTAATGTATAAACGATAAGGCAACGCTTGAAACGTGCAACCAGATATCTTCTATTGGCAATTCCTGTACTCTTCACCCTTCAAGCTTGCAGCTATATAGAGGCTGTCAAACGGGCAAAATACAATGAAACGATCAAGGGCACAGAGGCCTATTATGACAACAAATGTCTGGTCGCAGAAGAGTGCGCGGTTATCTCCGGCAAGATCATATTACCAGGTAACAGTCACAGTGACACCTTGGCTGTTGCCGTTGTTGTAAAAGACAAAAATGGGAACAGAGTAATAGACTTTGAGGTCATAAAGTTGACACCGGCAGACAACCATAAAGTCTCCTATTATTTTTTTGATCTTCCTGTCGGTAGTTATACCGTCTATACTTTAACGCTGCCGGACCAAGATAGCGGCAGCTCTGATCGCGCTCTTTCTGTTCTCTCCAAAAACAGCGGCACGATTACCGAACATGACTTACAGCCGTATCAAAATGTTATTATCATGGACGATGTTACTATCCAGACAGAAGATACAAGCGAACAATTTCCATATACACTGGAACAGATACACGGAAAACTGCACAACACTCCACAACGGCAAATAGGTTATTTTGAAGACAATGTCAATCTTAAAGACCCGATATTTTCCCACAACATAGCTATGGAGGGGCTCTATTATCCGGAAAGTTTCAAAAAAAAGACAAAGCCGATCTACAGGCTTGCACCCAAGTTCAGAAAAGGAACAATACCAATACTCTTTGTACATGGTTTGGGAGGAACACCTCGCGATTGGTCGTTTATGCTTGAAAATCTAAACCTTGCGCAGTACACACCATATCTTCTCTACTATCCGAGCGGAGAAGATTTTACCAAACTCGCTGCACAGTACAAAGCCTGGATATTGTCTGATAAGATCTTTGAGGAGGGTCCCGCTGTGATCGTAGCACACAGTTTTGGCGGTATCATCGTCAGAGATGCGTTAAATCTTGATCACAAAGCCAACAAACTGCTGTTTATCACACTGGCGACCCCTTTTGGTGGTGACGCCAAGGCGACAAACGGTGTTAAAAATGCGCCTTATGTCCTTCCATCCTGGCGGAGTATCGCAGATGATGGAGACTTCATTAAAAACTTATATCGTCATAAGCTCTTTACAGATGAGAAGTTCGAACTTATCTTTGCCTACAACAACAAAGGAAAAGGCGTGAGTGGTGACGGACGCGTTCCCCTGGAGAAACAACTGCGTGGAGAGGCACAAAACGAGGCACACACAATACGTGGTTTCAACGAAGACCACCTCTCCATCCTTACCTCAAAAGAGACGGCCCGCTACGTCAACACCCTCCTGGAAGCATTTGCCAAAGAGAATAGCGAACAAAAATAACCACCCCTTTGCTATAATGGCAGCAACAAATGAAAACAGGACATTTTATGAGTACAGAAGCATCAAACAGAGCCTTTAACGAAGCGCAAGAGTATATCCCGGGCGGTGTTAATTCGCCGGTACGAGCCTTTAAAAGCGTCGGCGGAACACCGTTGTTCATCAAAGAGGGTCAGGGCGGCAGAATGACCGATATCGACGGTAACAGCTATGTTGATTATGTACAGTCATGGGGTCCACTGATCTTTGGTCACCGCGATGAGAGTATCGAAGCAGCTGTCATCGAAGCCGTCAAACACGGTTTGAGTTTTGGTGCACCGACAGAAGCAGAGACAGAACTTGCCCATGAGGTCGTTTCGATCTTCGATTCTATTGATAAAGTACGATTTGTCTCTTCGGGAACCGAAGCTGTTATGAGTGCGATCCGTCTTGCACGCGGCTTCACCGGAAAAGACGATATCGTTAAATTCGAAGGGTGTTACCACGGACACAGTGATTCACTTTTGGTTCAGGCCGGTTCCGGTCTTGCAACCTTCGGCAACCCCTCATCACCGGGTGTTCCTTCAGACTTTACCAAACACACACTGCTGGCTAAGTACAATGATCTCGCAAGTGTTGAAAAATGTTTTAGAGACTCGGATGACATCGCCTGTATCATCATCGAACCGATCGCCGGGAACATGGGTCTTGTACCTGCCGATAAAGAGTTTTTACACGGCCTACGAAAGCTTTGTGACGATCACGGTGCACTGTTGATCTTCGATGAAGTGATGAGCGGTTTTCGCGCAACACTGCACGGTGCAGAAAGCATTACCGGCGTTAAACCGGACATGATCACGCTTGGTAAAGTGATCGGCGGCGGTATGCCGGTCGGTGCCTTTGGCGGGCGCAAAGAGGTGATGTCGATGCTTTCACCGGAGGGTCCGGTGTATCAGGCAGGAACCTTGAGCGGAAATCCGATTGCCATGGCAGCAGGGCTTGCTGCCGTCAAAAAGCTCAAGCACAATGCCAAACTTTATCCTGTCCTTCAAGAACGCGCGACACGTCTGGTCGAAGGACTGAAAAAAGCGGCTGCCAATAACGGAATTGACATGGTTACTGACGTTCGCGGCTCGATGTTCGGCTTCTTCTTCAGTGCAAAACCGGTTAAGAACTTTGACGATGCTGCCCAGGCGGACCATGCACTTTTTGCCAAATTTCATGCAGCGATGCTCTCGGAAGGTTTTTATTTTGCCTGTTCCGGCTATGAGACCGGTTTTATCTGTACGGCTACGACAGATGCGATGGTCGAAGAGACGGTCGCAGCAGCAGAAAAAATCTTTAAAGGTCTCAAATAATGACTGAAGCGCCTAAAACACCGGAAGAAGAGGGCAATAAGCCGCGTATCAAACCGATCATTGAAGGGGCAGAGTCCCTCTCTCTCGGTATCTCTATGGTCGTGGCTGTCTTGATAGGTGTCGGTATGGGTCTGGGACTTAAAAGTCTGACCGGCTATACCTGGACACTTTGGATCGGCGTTGTCATCGGTATTGCAGCGGCGATCTTAAATGTCTACAAAGCCTATTCAAAACAGTACAAAGAGTTTGAAGAACTGGCAAAACAGGACCGTTACAAGATCCAAAAACAGCTCGAAGATGACGATGATGAGGACGAAAGTGAAAAGCACTATTAAACTTTTTCTTATCAGTGAAGCGGCCATCTTCGCCATGTGGCTCTATTCATATGCCTTTTTTATCAATTTTCAGGTTGCTTTTCTTGCCTCAGTCTTGATCCTTTTGGGTTCGACTTATAGCTATAAACGGCTTGTTGAACGGCGTGTCGCCTCAGAAGAGAGACCGGATGACACAGATCTTATCGATAAGATCGATGACCCATTTGATCTTTACAGCGACACCATAGTCTCAGAAAATGCACCGGAAGATGTCGACCTTAAAGCAGTTGTAAAAGAAGAGAAAAAACGCTTGAAAGAGCAAAAACAGACCCTTAAGAACACTGCAAAAAGTGCACCGGCGCTGATCTCGATATTCAGAGTGGTACCATACCTTTTCCTGGTGCTCGGATTTATTGGGCTTAAAAACAATGAACTTCTTTCACTTATACCTTTTCTTGTCGGTCTTGGGGCAGGGATTGTTGTAGGATTGTTTATGGGGAGATCACTCTTCATCAAAGAAAAGTGACCGTTAGAATAAAACGCTGTCTTGGTTGAGAATCAATCCGTTATCATCGGAATATTGATCGTCACGAAATTCTCGTTGAATACAGTGTAGAGGTTGTTCTCTTTTGCCAATAGTTCGATCTCTGAAGTAAACTTTTTCACAAATTCTCCGCCTTTGACCTCAATGGTAAAGAGAGAATACTTTTTCCCGTCAAACTTAATATGTTCACCAACACGATAATACAGTTTTGTGACGATCGTCTCGCTCTCTTTAAAACCTAGATATATTTTATTGAGAAGCTTAATAAAGTTCTCAGGATGCAAACGGATCTCAGGTATCGTCGGATCCAGGTCTTTTTGAAAACCGGTCTCAGAGCTTATGGAATTGGTACTGATACACAGGTCAATAAGCGTATAGACATTGATCAGGTCTCCGGACGGCTTTGGTGCGGTAAAATTGATAGTAGGCTGCTGGTAAAGACGAATACCGATCTCAGACTCATTCTCATAGCCTACCGTAATGCCGAAAAAATGATACCGGCCAAATTCCAGTTCAATAAATGTCGTTTTAAACCCGAAACTTGTACTCGCATGGGTTGTGGCGATCTCAAAGAGAATATTTTTGTCAACACTGCCAAGAAGATACTGCGCTTCATTGTTGAGTGAGATGATCTTTCCGCTGGAACTGTAAAGTACGAAAGGGTTGTAATCGTACTCTATCCACTGCTGCTCAAATGTCAAGGGATCTACTCTTCGATATAGTTTTTAAGGCGACGACCCACTTTAGGGTGCTTCAATTTTTTAATCGCCGAGGACTCGATCTGACGAACACGTTCACGTGTGACATTCAGCTCTTTACCGATCTCTTCGAGTGTACGGTCGCTTTCGTCGTCCATGATGCCAAAACGCATTTTAATAACAGCTTTTTCACGTTCATTGAGTTGTTCCAGAACACCTTCAATCTGTAAACGAAGGTCATCTTTCAAAATAGCGTCTGCCGGTGCCAGGGAAGTTTTATCTTCGATGAAGTCACCAAAACGGCCGTCTTCTTCATTTCCGATCGGCGCTTCAAGAGAGATAGGCTCTTTGGTGATCTTAATAACATTTTTGACCTTCTCAACAGAGAGACCAACCTCTTCGGAGATCGTTTCGACATCCGGCTCTTTTCCGTTTTCCTGAAGATATTTACGCATGATCTTGTTGATACGGTTGATCGTCTCGATCATGTGGATCGGAATACGGATCGTACGGGCCTGATCGGCAATGGCGCGGCTGATCGCCTGACGGATCCACCATGTGGCATATGTCGAGAACTTGTACCCTTTTTTATATTCAAACTTGTCAACGGCTTTCATTAAACCGATATTACCTTCTTGAATCAGGTCAAGAAATGGAAGACCGCGGTTAGTGTAACGTTTTGCGATCGATACAACAAGACGAAGGTTAGACTTGGCCATGCGTGTTTTCGAGATCTCAGAGATGTCTTTACCGCGTTTGATCTGCTCGAGGATCTCAAGAAGTTTTTCCGGTTCCATGTCAAAGCCGCCTTTAGAAGCCTCTTTGGTCTGGATCAGTTTCTTGATCTCCATATAGGTGCTGACCATGGTCGCTTCAGGTACACGGGCTGCAATATCTTCTTTTGTCAGATCACAGATCTCTGCTACCAGTTCTGCGTGATTTTCACGCAAGCTGTCATTGAAAAGCGGCAATTTGTACTCAAGACGTTTCAACTCTTTATCAAAACCGTCATCACTTTTAAGTGATGTCTCCATAGACTTTACCAGTTCGTTGATAAGCTTAGAAGTTGGCCCAAGGTCTAACAGACGTTCTTTCAGCGTCTTCTTTTTAAAGCTTGCTGTCAAAAAGTAAAAAACAAACTCTTCGTCCATCTCTGTATTTTCGTCTAAGACCATCTCTTTTTCAATCGACTTTTGCCAATCTTTTTTCGCCTTTTCCAAAGCTTTAAAACTAGACACAACCGCATCAACACG
>JBFEJN010000067.1:0-10117 GCA_041553195.1 Sulfurimonadaceae bacterium | reverse complement strand
CGTTCTTTTGGCTAATACGACACCAGCACTAACAACCACCAAACAATCCAAACAGGGATCAAAGCATAGCTTTGAATTTAAAGATAGATGCGTTACCGCTTTGCTCTTTTCGTGGCATCTGCAAGGCAGACTGGAAGGAGAGATGAACGTTAAGAAAACGGCTTGTCTGAGCGTAGCGAGTTTGTCGTTTTTAGTGAGGGAACGAGTGCAAGGATGGTAGTCGACAGCGGTCGACCCTGAAGCCGTCACGAGAGCTTTTTTGGTTTCCTTTTTTTGCGGAGAAAAAAAGGAAAGAGTACGCAAGGATATTCAAATCATCAAACTATTCAAAAAGTACAAAGACAAATAAAAAGATATTAATGATTAACGAAAGAAGAAAAGAGAGAAGTCGATAAAGCTTTTAAGCCGTATCAACAGTATTGAAACTACAACAAAGGACGAAGACTGAAAGCCTAGTCGTCGCCTCGCGAAACGATCTTCGCCGCCACTTCATTAGGAAGCTTCTTCGGAGCCGGCTCAATAAACCAGACATCACCGTTCGTCAACGAAACATTACCGCCCCACTTCTCATCCGAATCGAACTCAAGCTCAGAAATAATCTCTTCCATATCTCTTTTAGCGATGTAAAAAAGAACCTGATTCTCATCATTAACACGCAGCATTACTTTTGCCATTTTTTTTCCTTTAATTGGTTTGGATCACAGACCCAAACGCTTTTTAATTTTGTACCAGAGATTGTTACTCACCGCATTTTCAAACGACACTCTCAAAAAGTTGTACTGTATCTGCAGTACATACGACGCCGCGTCATAAAACCGGTCGTTACGCTGGGGATAATCCTCTCGAAAATGGACACCCCGGCTCTCTTTGCGCTCCATCGCCGACACAACCATCGCCTCGGCAATAAGCAAGGCATTCTGAAACTCCAAAATCGCCGGGAGTTCCACATTGTTGTGGCGCTCTTTGTTGACACAGTGCAGACCGTAACTGCGTTTCATGAGGTAGTGCACATATTCGAGGGCGTCCGTCAGCGACGCTTCGCTGCGGTAGACACCCGCATTGCGAAAGAGCGACTCCCCCAGGTTTTTACGCATGGCGTTGATGTTGAACCGGCTTTCGCCCTCCATGATCAGTTCGACCCGGTTCATCTCTTTATTGACATCCGCATAATCAACCGGCTGAAAATCGCGTTTCAGCGCGGCACGCCCCGCTTCCCGCCCGGCAAGACGCCCGAAATAGGCCCCTTCGAGCAGAGAGTTTCCGCCCAGACGGTTCGCCCCGTGCACCCCTGTCATGGCACATTCACCGCAGGCAAAGACAAAGGGCATGTCGGTCGAGGTGTCTTCACGGGTCCAGATGCCGCCGATGGAGTAGTGGGCCGAAGGCGTAATCTCCAGCAGCTCTTTTTTAATGTCCACGCCGGCACCGTTGAGGGCCATCTTCTGTGCCGAAGGGAGTTTCTCTTCGATCACCTTTTCGTCCAGATGCCTGAAATCGAGGTAGACCTTGTGCCCCTGCAGCATGTGCGTGGTGATCGCCCTTGAGAGTTTGTCACGCGTCTGCAGTTCGTCGGTAAAACGTTCGCCCGTCTCATCGACAAGGTAGGCCCCTTCGCCGCGCGCCGCCTCGCTGATGAGCGCACCGGTGTGGGCAAGCGTTGTCGGGTGGAACTGGACAAACTCCATATTGCTCAGACGCATGTGGGCCCGAAGTGCCGCTGCAATAACGTCACCCGAACTCTCCTGCGAATTGGTGCTGTGTCCGCGGTAGATACCCGCGTACCCGCCGCCGGCAAGAATAAGCGATTTACATGCCAGTGCGATGACCTGCGAGTTGTGCCGGCGCAGCACCGTAACACCGGAGAGTTTGCCGTTATACTGTGTTATGTTGAGGAACTTGTGGTTTGCCAGTATGTGCACCCCTTTGTCCCGGCATTTCATCAGCAGTGTCTGGACGATCGAAGCACCCGTACGGTCAGCGATGTAACAGGTACGGTTGGCGCTCGCGCCGCCAAACGGGCGCTGCTGCATGTTTCCTGCCTCATCTTCGTCAAAACCGACCCCCATCTGCCGCAGTTCGGCGACGATCTCGGGGGCTTCGGCACACATCTTTTCAATGTTGCGAAGATGGGAAAGACCGTCCGCACCCGCGACCGTGTCTTCGACATGGCGGGCGATAGAGTCGTACTCCGCCATGTTGATAACGGCATTGATGCCGCCTGAGGCGACGGCCGAGTTGGAACGAAACGGGTTGCTCTTGGTCAAGACCGCAACATTAAAACCCGCTTCTTTCGCATAGAGTGCCGCATAAAGTCCAGAGATCCCGCTGCCGACGACAATAATGTCATACAGCATTCTTGGCCCCGAACAGCTGGGTCAGGTTCTCAGCTTTGGTGTTGGGAATATAGGCCAGGGTGAGGTTATCTTCGACATGCTGCGGGTCAACCGCACCGAAAAGCGCGCTGACGACATGCCCCATTCTGGCAAACTGCAAGGCGCTTGCCAGGTCGTTCAGCTCGCTGGTACCGAGCAGTTCGCCCACACGGTCGTCGAACTTGCTTTTAAAGATATTGCCCTGCAGCAGTGAGGAGGAGCCCATCATCTTCAGTCCGTACCCGTGCGCCGCCTGCATCAGGGTGTAGTAGCGTCCGTCGGGCCCTTTTTGGTTGCTGTAGGTACGCGCCTCGGTCTTGACAAGGTTGTACGGCGACTGTATGTAGGCAAAGTGATGCCCTTTACCGCCGACCTCTTCGGCAATGGCGACCATATCTTTGAGGCTCAGGTACTCCGTATGACCTTCGTCATACAGAAAACCGTTCCAGCTTGCAATACCGTATTGACGGATCTTCCCCTCTTTGACCAGGGTCTCAAACATCTCGAACGCTTTTTTGATCCGTTTTTTGAGGGTCTTGTAATCCACATAACCGAGCTGCATTTCGGGGTTGTGCAGGAAAAAGATATCGATGGTCTCGAGCTCAAGGTTTTTCAGCGACTGCTCTGCGCTCCAGCGCAGGTAGGCCGGTGCCATGCAGTGCTGATCGACGATGACATCCTCTTTGGTTGCCAGTCCGGCAGAGAGGACATTCTCTTCGATCCACTGGTAGGGGTTCTCCGGAAACGGAAAATCGAGGGGGAGGAAGCCCGCCTTGGAGGTGATGACAAGCTGCTCTCGGCTCGCTTTGCCCTCGGCAAAAAGTTCCTGAAGGGCTTCGGCGATCTCGCGTTCGCTCGTCTGGTAACGGTAGTTGATCGCGGTGTCGATAAGGTTGATGCCGTTCAGCACCGCCATCTTGACCGAATCTTTGTAGTTGACAATATAGTTCTCTTCACGGTAAGGCTCTTTTCTAAACGTACCCAGACCCAGCGACGAGACAAAGACCTCCCCGTCAAAACGGTAAAAGTCCTTGCTGTATTTTGTAAACTGTTTCAGGTAGGAAAAGGTCCCTTCTTTCGTAGCGTGTGCGCTCATTAGACTCTCCTACTTAGTATTGCGGTGCAGACCGCGCCAATATGTCCGAACAGGTGCGGATCATTCGATGGTGTTTGTTGTCCGGTATGCATTAGGTTACAACCACCTTGATCGGTGCCTTAAGTTTAAACTTCAACATATCTTCGATACCCGCAAGTGTTGTCGTCGTGTTCATCGAACAGCTCATACACTCACCCTGGTACTTGATCAGCACTTCGAAAACGCCGTCCTGCTCTTTAATGTCGATCAGCTCGACATCGCCGCCGTCCGCTTTAAGCGTCGGACGGATGTAGGCTTCGAGAATAGACTCGACCGATTTGATCTTCTGTACCAGACCCATCGACTCGAACGTACCGTCGCCTTTGGCTTCGATGATCTTGCGCGACTTCTCTTCCGCCTCGCGCTCTTCGTTGATCTCTGCAAGCAGGTCGACCAGATAGACATCTTTGACCTCGTGACCGCCCGACTTGATACACGATTTACAGAAACCGCCTGCTTTCGTATAGTCCGTAATCTCTTCGACCGTTGTCAACTTGTTGAGTTTGATAACCTCTGTCAAGGTGTCTTGAGAGACACGGGCACATTCACAGATAATGAACTCCGTCTCAAAGCTCTCCATGTCGACACCCTTATACATAGAGGCCGCTTTTTTAATAACGTCGTACGCCATGACCGAACAGTGCATCTTCTGTCCCGGAACGGCCGGAATGCTCGGATCGTCACGGAGTGCTTTTTCCACGTCGATATTGGTGATCTTCAAGGCATCATCGACCGTCTTCTCCACACACAGTTCCGCCATCATGTCCGACGAAGCGATCGCCGTACCACAGCCGAAACTTTTGAACTTGCTCTTCTTAATGACATCCGTCGCCGGATCGATGAGCCAGTAGAGACGCACCGCGTCGCCACAGCTCTCTGCACCAAAGTCGGCAATGATCAGTTTGTCATCGCCCGCTTCTTCTTCAGTGATCTCACCCATATGAACCGGTTCGTTCATTCTCTTTTGTACCTCTTGTGAATACTCTTCCCACAGCGCGCCGCCGATCAAATCATCTCTTGCCATCGTTATTCCCTTTGTTTACAAGTGTTTTTGCTACTGATGCAATTGCCGTTCCAGTTCAACGGCAAGAACACTGGCGAAAAGAACAACAATTTTGTCCCTAAACCCTCTGCCGTACTGTCGCTTTGCGTCGCGATCCGCCTCTTCTTCTCCCCTCTGCAAATCGTTATCCCCGACCCAAAGGAGAAAAATCCCAGCCACTTTTTCCCAAAACAGGAGAGGGTTGTGCAAAAGATTACAAAATTGTTCGTCCACAGCACTTTTGGGAATGAAAAATGCATTTTGTACTATAAATTCTATTTGTTAAGAAGGACTACCATGTATCTACTGACTGCGATCTTTAACCGAAATTGTCTTAATGACGTGCTTCACGACCTCTACGACCGAAAGATCGAAGGGGTCACAGTCAGCAGCGTCATCGGCAAAGGGGGACTGGCTTTTGTTGAAACCGACGGCAGCATCGATTTGGATGAAAAAGTACGCCTGGACATCGTCCTCTCCAATGACGCCTATAAAGAGAGTGCCAAAGAAGCGATCCGCTCCAACACCCAGGATGTCGGTCACGGCTCGGGCAAGATGTGGGTCACCCCTGTCCTGGAGGTCGAACGCGTCCGTACCGGTGAGACCAACGAAGCGGCGCTTTCGCAAAGCAGCAGACCGAACAAACGTATCCACGACAACTACTATACCGCTGTCGACACGCCGGCAAGCTGACACCACACGACCGACCGACAGATTCAGACAAAAAGAGGCCTATGAAGACATTTATAAAAGCAACAGAGATCTGGGAACCCAATGCCGAAAAGACAACGCTGCGGCTTGTCAACGGCCATTACGGCGAGTTCAGGGCCTTTGAAGACCTGAGCCAAAGCATGACGTTTGCCTACGATGAAGGTCTTCCCGGAAAGGCATGGGCTGCCAAGCACCCCCTGATGCTGACCGAGTTCAAAGACTCCTGTTTTAAACGCACCGAGATGGCGGAAGCGGTCGGTATTACGGCCGCCATCGCCATGCCGATCTTTGCGGGCGAGTTTCTGCACGCAGTCGTCGTCTTTTTGTGCGGGGACGAGCAGGCGCATGCCGGGGCCATCGAGATCTGGGCGAAAGAACCCGAGCGCCGCCGTGAGATGGGGCTGGTGCAGGGTTACTACGGCACCATGGAAGCCTTTGAATGGGTCTCGCGCAGTGTCAAGATAATGCGCGGGCATGGCCTTCCCGGACGCTGTTGGGAGACCAAGATGCCCTACATCATGCAGGACCTCGGCGAGTCGGCCACCTTTCTGCGTGCACGACAGGCTGCCAAAGAGCAGATCACGACCGGTATTGCCCTGCCGGCATGGATGATCGAAGAGGACGGTTACGTCATGACCTTCCTCTCGGCCAAAGGGACCCCGATTGCGCGGCGTTTTGAGATCTGGATACCCGACGAGACCGGCGAAGCCCTCATCTTCAGAGACGGTCATTGTGACGCAGGAACGAATCTTATCGAACAGTATGCTCTCAAACGCTACAGCAAACAGGAGACCCTCTTAGGGGACGTTTGGAAACGGGGCAAACCTGTTTTGAGCGACAGCTACACCCCGCAAGAGGGTGACATCCGTTTTGACACCCTGCTGGCCATTCCCATCCTGCAAAACGGCTTCTGCAGTGCAGTCGTCGTCTTCTACAACTAAGCCCTCATCTCTTTTTCAGCGCTTTCAGACGCCAGGGGCCTCAGCAGCCGCATCGCGGCATTCGCTTGGCTTCGCTACAGTGTCGCCAGCTTATAGAGGAACTTCCGCTCTTTAAACGAAGGGATGTCGAGCTCCTGACGGTACTTTGCGATCGAACGGCGCACCATCTGCACCCCGAAACGCTCTTCGATACGTTCGTGCAGGATCTTGTCGCTGAAGGGTTTCTCCTGGTCTTCGCTCTCGACAAGACGCTGCAGAAAGTGTTTTATCTCGGAGGTCGAGACATCGCCGATGGCATTGGAGAAGAAGTCCTTAAAAGCGAAGGTACCGCGTTCACACTCCAGAAACTTCTCACTGATGGCACGCGAGATCGTCGATTCGTTAAACCCCAGGACATCGGCAACATCCTGCAGACGCAGGGGCTGCAGCTCGCCGCCCATGAAAAAGGCGTACTGCTTCTCAATGAGTACGAGCGCCACATTGTAGAGCGTCGCTTTGCGCAGGTCAAGCAGTTTGACCAGTTCGCGGGCCTCTTTGAACTTCTGTTTGGCGAAGTTGTCGTATTTGTCGATCTGCGTCACCTTGAGGTCGGGGTAAAAAGCGTTGTTGATACGGATCGTCAACTCCTCTTTCTGGAACTCAATAAAGATGTCCGGCAGCAGATGCTCTTCGGGTGCCATGTAGGCCAGCGCCGGCGGATTGCTGAAATGCTGCAGGATCTCCTTGGCATCGTGGATCCGTCTGTGTTTCATGTACTTCTCGATATCTTCGAAGTGGATGATGAGCGCGCTCATAAGAACGCTGAGTTCATCGTCGAGTTCGTACTCGTTGAGCTGGAAGAGAAAAGACTCCTTATAGTCCACTGCACCGACGCCCACCGGTTCCAGGTAGGCAAAACGCTGACGTATTTGTTCGACTTTGTAGTGGTCCGTGTCGCACTGTTTGGCGATCTCTTTGACGTCGCCTTCGAAGTACCCTTCGTCGTTGATATAGAAGATGATCTGACGGGCGATCTTTTGTGAGATCGGTGTCGGAAAGAGCGGTGCAGCGATCTGTTCGTCGAGTTTTTCATAGAGTGACTGCGTGGAGACGCTCATCCACTCTATCTCATCCGTAGAAGCGTTTGAAACATGGTTCTGGTAGTCCAGGTAGGCCCGGTGCGAAGAGTCTGACGAGCTCTCTGAGACTTCGAAACCTGAGCTGACCTCGAGGCAGGGGTTTTCATTCGTAGCGACCTGCAGGTGTTTGTCAAGGTCACTCAATGAGCACTGCAGTAAGGGCAGCCACGTCTGCATGGAGAGTCGTGGTAACTGTTTTTGCTTGAGGTTAAAGGCTTGTTTCATAATTTATCTTCTTTGCGGACAATGCTAAAGGTCCTGGTTGATTATACGCTCTATTGTGCTAAATACTATCTGTTTATAGATGCTTTTTTATACAGTCTGCATATTTCGTTCCTGTTTTAAAAAAAATGACATAAATGTCGTAAAAAGGATCGTAGTGCTGGAGGAGTCTGAAAGTTTTTATCTGTGGGAATGCCCCGCAGAGGGGCATTGTCTTAGTATTTAATACGAATTAAACCGTTTGGCTCAATAATTTTCATCTGGCATGAAAGACGCGCTTTAGGGCTTGATTCATTCAGCATTTTCATTACGGCCTTCTCTTTCTCCGTAACGTCGCTTAGAAATTCCATACCCGATTCAATGCTGACGATACACGTACCGCACTCACCGTCACGACAGCCGAAAGGCAAAGCACTTCCCGATGCTTCAACGATATCCTGGATCGTTTTACCCGGCTTTACATTGATCGCTAAAAAATCATTTACTATCTCTACACGTGTTGTCACCTATTTTCCTTATTGTTGTTTTTTATTCGAATGGCTTAACAAGCATTGAGCCTTTGATAATACATTGGCATGCCAGTCTAACCGGTGTCTGCTGTGCAAACTGCTGTGCCGACTCCGCCTCTTTTTTAGAAATCGCACCCATCTCTACGAGGGTATCAAGTTCTTTCTCTTCCATATACGTCGTATACTTGTCTTTGTCCCATCCGTCAGGATCGACTTCGCTTTTAAAGCCTGTATCGACAAGATCGCCGCCTAGCTCTTCGACTTTAACAGCACAGCTGCCGCATAGACCGTCTTTACATTCGGTCGGGATCGCAATACCGTTGTTTTGCGCAACACGTAAAAGCAGGTCGCCCTCTTTGGCGATGACACGCTTGTCCATCTCTTCACCAAAACCGCAAAATATAACATTTACCATTTTTTCTCCTTCTGTTAATCCCGCTAAAACACTTATGGCTCATGCATCAACGGTCGTCAATTCCCATAAATCTGGTTATTCCCCTTCTCTATGAGATTGCGCTTCGGCTTCCAGAGCGGCTTTTTTGGCGGCCTTCTCTGCACGGTGTTCGCGCAGCCATCGTAACTCTTCTTCGACCTCATCATAGCCGTCGAGGTCATCGATGGCTTCGAGCTCGGCTTCGCGGCAGCCGTAGGTGTCACCCTCTTCGATAAAGTGTACCTCGTAGATACGGATGACCTGCAGCCAGTCACCGATGTGCTTGACGTACCCGTGGGCACCTGCAGGCACGAGGATCTCGTTGGGTTCGTTAAACGGGTTTGAACCGTCGTTACGTACCGGTTTTGTTATGCGGACACGTTGGCCCAAACGGAAGACAGGAAGGATCTCGTCTTTACTAGAGGCTGAAATCTGGCTGGCTTGTGCATGCGTGAACTCCATTGCTGACCTCCTCTACATCATTACAATCGGTTGACGTTGAACAGGTACTGCAGGCGCTCGGCTTGTCGAATGTGTCCCATATTTCAGCGGCAGAGGGGGAATACCCGTTTTCAAAGTTTTTGTAGACGGTGATGAGGGCGAACTTGTAAAAGTCCAGCAGTTTCTGGTCGCTGCCGAAATCTTTCTCTTTTGCCTTCTCGACCATCTCGCCGTATTTTTTCATAATATGAAAACGCTTGACATAGACCAGACGCTCATCGTAATCAAGATCGAAAAAGTCAAAAAACTCTTCGGTGTCCGTCAATGTCTCAAATTCTGCTAATGCACTCATCGTCATTCCTTTGTTAATAAGTTGAGTGCAATTTGTTGTCCCGGGTTTTTGCCCGAAAAGGAAACAAATTGCTACAATTTTGTCGTATATACAACACTCGCTTTAAAAAAACCCGTTCTGCGTCAGCTTTGCAACGCCGCATACGCGCTGTTTTTAAAGACCCATTTCGCCTTTAACCAGTTGGGCCCAGTTACTCAAACGTTCCTCGGTCAACTCTTCCTGGTTAATGTCATCGATCGGCAGTCCGCAGAACTTGCCCGCTTTCTCCGCATAGGAGTACTCGTAGTCATAACCGTCGGTCGGCCAGTGGCCGAAACCGGTCTTTGCCCCGCACTTATGGAAGATCTCTTCCATCTTGCCCAGAGCACTGACAAAGTGCTCGCCGTGTGTCTTCTGGTCACCCGCACCGAAGAAGGCGACTTTCTTGCCGCTCAGGTCCGGTTCGTCGTTGTCCATTTCGTACAAGGGGTCGACCCAGTCGCGCTGCGGGTCGCCCTGACCCCAGGTCGATGAACCGATAAGCAGAACGTCAAACTCATCGAACTGCTCAAGATCATCGTAATCTTCTTCCATGTTGATGAGTTCAGCACCCTCGAAAAGTTCTTCGAGCTTCTCTGCCGCCTCCATGGTCACACCGCCGCTGCTGCCTACAAATATGCCTACACTTGCCATTTATCATCCTTCTATTTGTTTTGTTACGGCACCGGAGCAAAAGCCCCGTCACCTACGCTAACACTTGGTTTTCCTCGGCGGAAAGCCCTCGCGCAGTTAACCTCGCTCTATTTTGTTTTGTTACGGCACCGGAGCAAAAGCCCCGTCACCTACGCTAACACTCGGTTTT
>JBFEJN010000066.1:0-10408 GCA_041553195.1 Sulfurimonadaceae bacterium | reverse complement strand
TATGGGTGAAAGCCAGTTTTTTTAAGGCCGATAATGACGAAAGAGAGCTGATATCAGTCAGGTTGTTGTCTGAAAGCGATAAGGCTTCCAGCCAATCGAGTTCAAGGAGCGCAAGAGGGATCTCGCGCAGCGATAGACCGCTGAGATCGAGGTAGGGAAGACGCTCTCTAGCGGTTGCTTCAATGCGTTGTTTGACAGCTTCATTCATCAGGGGCCTTTGCTTGAATCTGTCTAACGTCAACGTGAAAACGCGTTTAGATATCTTGTTCGATCACCTTGCGGAACTGTCCGAAATAAACCGCGTCAAGATCGGTTAAACTCATTTCGACGTCATTGACCTTAAGGTCGGTTCCACCGACAGTTCCGATCTTCTCACAGGCCAAACCGCCAAGCATCGCTTTGAATGCGTCTGCATTTTCAGGCGCCACTTCAATGATAGCGCGGCTCATAGACTCTGCAAAGATGTCACGGGTATCACTGATGTTGTTGATGACAACATCACAGCCCAGACCGCTTGTCGCCGCCATTTTGGCCAGTGCGATCGCAGCACCGCCAGAGCTAAGGTCTTTGGCACATGAGAGAAGGCCTTTTTTGTTCGCTTCGATGACCAGGTCCCAAAGAGCAAGCTCTTTTTTATAGTCGATCGCAGGTAGTTTACCTTCGACCACACCGCAGATCTCTTTCATGTATAAAGAACCTCCGAACTCAGATGCCGTCGTACCGACAAGGTACAAATCGTTGCCCGCTTTTTGGAAGTTGGAAAGAAGGACTTTGTTCTGGTCATCATTGACACCCACCGTTGCAATAGACGGTGTCGGGAAAACAGAGACCCCGTTTGTCTCATTGTACAGAGAGACATTTCCGCCGATGACCGGTGTGTTAAGTTCAGCACACGCCTCTTTGATACCGAGACAACCCTCGGCAAACTGCCACATAACCTCAGGATTTTCAGGATTACCATAGTTCAGACAGTCGGTGATCGCCAACGGACGGGCACCTGACATCGCAACATTACGTCCCGCTTCGATAACAGCAGCCGCCGCACCGCCTTTAGGGTCCACATAACAGAAACGTACGTTACAGTCAGAACTCATGGCAAGCGCTTTGCCGTTCTCTTTGACGCGGATGACAGAAGCGTCAAGCTGACCGCCTTTTTTAATCGTATTGGTCTGTACCATCGAGTCGTATTGATCGTAGACCCATGCCTTGTCCACCACTTCCATCGAAGCGATCATACTCTCGAACGCTTCCTGGTTAGAGACCTTCGCAAAGTCATCGATCGTCGTGTCGGCAATACCATCGAGGTATTTTGGACGTGCAGTCGGACGGTCAAGGATCGGTGCTTCTTCGGAAACCGGGTCAACCGGAACCTCAGCACACTTCTCGCCGTGCCAGAACAGTTCCATGTTCCCTGTGTTTGTTACTTCGCCGACAACCGCCGCATCGAGGTCCCATTTTTCAAAAATATCGATAATAGCCTGCTCCGAGCCTTTTTTGGCACAGATCAACATACGCTCCTGAGACTCCGACAACATAAAGTCGTACGGTGTCATCCCCTCCTCGCGTGCCGGTACCTTGTCCAGGTGCATGATCATACCAGAACCCGAACGGCCGGCCATCTCAAACGAAGACGAGGTCAGACCCGCAGCACCCATGTCCTGAATACCGACGACATAGTCTGTCTTAAAGAGTTCAAGACACGCTTCGAGAAGGAGTTTTTCGGTGAACGGGTCACCGACCTGTACCGTTGGACGCAGTGATTTTGACTCTTCCGTAAAAGAGTCAGAACTCATGACCGCACCGCCCAGACCGTCACGGCCTGTTTTTGAGCCGACGTACATAACCGGGTTACCGATACCTTCGGCTTTACCGTAGAAGATCTCATCTGACTTGGCAATACCCAGGTTAAATGCGTTGACAAGGATATTACCGTTATAGCACTCATCAAAACTGATCTCACCGCCGATCGTCGGGACACCCATACAGTTACCGTAACCGCCGATACCCTCAACAACACCGCGCACCAGGTAACGCTGGTGTTTGCTTGTCTTGTCATTATTGGTCACATTTCCGAAACGCAGTGAGTTAAGACTGGCTACCGGACGCGCACCCATCGTAAAGACGTCACGCATGATCCCGCCCACACCTGTCGCAGCACCCTGATAAGGTTCGATAAACGACGGGTGGTTGTGGCTTTCCATCTTGAAAACAGCCGCATAACCGTCACCGATGTCAATAACACCGGCATTTTCACCCGGCCCCTGGATGACCCATGGCGCTTTTGTAGGGAAACCGTTCAAGTGTTTTTTGGAAGACTTGTACGAACAGTGTTCAGACCACATAGCCGAGAAAATACCGATCTCAACAAGATTAGGCTCACGACCCAGAATGTTTTTGATATTGGCATATTCAAGTTGTGAAAGTTTGTGCTGACTTAAGACGTCATCGATGTTGTCAAGTGGCTTGCTCACTGTGCGATCCTTGCGGTTATTAAAAATTTAGTTTTAAGTCGCGATTATACCAAAAAACATTTTTAACTCTCATTGTTTGGGGCTTTTTCTTAATACTTAAATCAGGTAGTATTTTAGAGGTGAGCTTAAGTTACTTCTGTTTACAATAAATTTATTATTTCACGTCATGGGAGTCTACTATCTTTTCTAAAACTGCACAGTATGCGTTTCGCATCGTCATCTTTATGTCTAATGACACAGAGAGGCTTTTTTCGGCAGCCTACATTCATGAAAAAATCGATATACCGTACAAATATCTCACTATGTTGATGACAAAACTGGCAAAGGCCGGTCTGTTGGAAGTTACCCGCGGACGAAATGGCGGTTTCTCCTTGAGTCGTAAGGTAAGCGACATTTATCTGATCGATGTGTTAAGTGCGATAGGGGAGAATAACTGTACCAATTGTGCTTTTTCGGAAAGTGATTGTGATGAGTTTGACCCATGTTCACTGCATGAGGTTTATAAGATACCAAAACAAGCCCTTGTCGACATGTTGACGACAACAACACTCGACAATATTGACCCGCAAATGATCTAGGAGCTGATTTTCGGTCTCTTAACAACTCTTCTTACATTTACAAATGCATTCGCATTTGTTCTCCACCTGACATAAAAAGCCAAGCAGAATATTTATACAGAATCAGACTCTTTTCGTCACTTCAAGCAGATGGTAGCCAAACTGTGTTTTTATCGGTCCGATAACCACGCCCACATCTGAAGAGAAAACAGCTTTGTCGAACTCCGGTACCATTTGACCCGGTCCGAATTCGCCCAGGTTTCCACCGTTACGGCCTGATGGACACTGGGAGTGTGCCTGTGCTACTGTCTCAAATTTTGAACCATTTTCGATCTCTTTTTTTAACTCGAGACATTTTTCTTCACTCTCTACGAGAATATGTCTTGCTTCAGCTCTTGCCATTTTGGCTCCTTTAGTATGAATAACGGTATTGTATCTTCTATTTAAAGCGATCCCAAACCGGCGTTTTATTTAAACCCGAAATCTTTTTCGCCTTTGATCACTTTTTTAAGTGCAAACACCCCGATATATTCCAATTTCTCGACTACATACTCTTTATTTCCATGAGGCAATCTGATCGTAAATTCATCGCCCACACCTTTGCCCATCATCTTTTTGGCGAGAGGCGCATGGATGGTGATAAGACCGTTTTCAGGTTCACTTTCATACAGACCGCAAATGGTATAGACTTCCTCTTCATCCGTATCAAGATTCGTCAGGGTGATGGTCGATCCGAAATGTGCCCGTGTGTGGTCAAGTTGCGAGGGGTCGATAATCTGTGTTTTTTCCAGGAGATCATTCAAATAAAAAAGACGTTTGTCGATATGACGGAGTTTCTCTTTTGCCGCATGATAATCGGCATTTTCGCTCCGGTCTCCCAGGGCAGCCGCAATCTCTTTTTCCCGGCTTACTTTGGGTTTTTCAACCCCTTTAAGGTACTTGAACTCTTTGGTAAGAAGGTCGTAGCCTTCCTGCGTTATCGGTTCCATTGACAAACGTGTCAATTACTTTTGGTACCCTAGGATATAAAATGTATTTTTGTTATCTACCTGTTTTAGAGCGACTTTATATTTGTCGGCAAAATGCTGTACTTTTTCCAAAGCTTCTTCCGTGCGTTCCGGGCTCGGTGCTTCGATCTTGATCTTAAAGAGGTCTTCACTGTTTGACATAGCAACATGCGAATCGTCCACTTTTAGATGTTCATGCAGATCAAGTATATGTTTTTGGATCTTGTCAAAAGATGCAGTATTGTTCACAATTCTCTCGAACTGACTCAAGAGTGCCTCATTTGGAGTATAACCCAATTGTTTTAACATCGCTTCGTTGTTCATTTTCTACCTTGTTTTTTTTGTGACGAAGATTTTATCACAGAATGTATTTACCCAAATAATTTTCAAAAAAGTACCCTTAAAATGTTTCAAAAAGAAGGTGATACTTTCGCTTTATAGACGCCTGCTGAGTACAGACGTCATAGGCCTTAGCATACATTTCCGCCTCTTCGCCCGAGCCGTACATCTGTGCCAGGATGTTGTTGACTTCACAGATCTCGGTTGCTTTTAGATACCACTCCATTGCCAGCTGACGATTTGCTCTGACCCCCTGGCCGTTCAGGTAAAGTTCTGCCGCCATCTTGGCACCCAGGGCACTGCCGCCGTTTGCCGATTTTAAAATAAGGTCCACCCCATATTGGATTCTACGCAGGTTTCGCGGGCCGATAATATGCAGTTTCCCCATCTTTGCCATGGCATCCAATTCACCCTGATTAGCGGCACTGCTGTAATATTCCAACGCCACGTTAAGTGCATTGCCGGTCTGCGGAGCGACTATAAGCGTGTCTTGTGTGTAGTTACTGCGCCAATAAGCGTCACCCATCATCTCCATTGCTTTTGCATTCCCTTTTTTAGCCGCTTGATTGATCAGGAAAAGTGACAATCGCTGATCTTGCCGAACGATTTTGTCACCGGAGAAGAGTTCTCCCAGCAGAAGATAACTTTCGGCCGAGGCATCGTGTCTGTTTTCACCAAGATCTTTGCTCACCCTCATCAAAGCATCACGGATCTCTCCTTGCGGTACATCGATCAGCGACTCTCTTACTTTTGTATAGTCATTTCGATTTCTGCTTTGTGAAAACAGTAATATGCCAAGTGCCAACTCTCCCCTGCCTTCATTCTTGACCGAGCGCGCCAACCAGGTCTTTGCTTCTTTTGTTGAGCCGGCCGCATAATAAAGCAGTCCGAGATCGTACATGGCAGCGACATTCCCTTTCATCGCATTCGTACGGGCGTACATAATAGCACGGTTCATATCGCCCTTGTCAAACGACGCTTTCATCAGTTCAAAGTCACTCCCAAACAGTGCGAGAGCACTCAAGAGTATCAGTAAGATTTTCATATTTTTCCTCTGTGCAGATATCTTAGTTATAATACAACAATAAATTTAAGGAAAGCACTGAAAAGCCGGTTGATATCAACCAAACGGACCTTCTCTGTACAGTAAAGGTCCGTTTTTCATAGCCTTCTCAAATATGGATAAAAATCTACGTGAAAAACCTTCTTATACGACTGACACTGGGGCTATACGAACAAGACATCTCTGAAGAGGAGATGGAGTATGTCCAGAAATGGATGGGGCAAGGCTACCTTGTCAAAGAGGACAAGCTCTACCGTCTCCCTTCAAAATACCGTGCCGGGACCATTATGATGACGCAGGAAGCCTCTGCCTACCTGCAGGTCGTCGGTGCCAATGTACGCGATCTTTTCATCGATGAGCACTCGCTTGGCGGTGCCAAGCACGGGGACCTTGTCATTGCCCAGCGCCTCCTCGGCAAGCGGGGCAGCCCGAGTGCCAAAGTGGTCGAGGTCATCGGTAAGGCCGAAAGCTACAGCGTTGCTATACTGGCTATAAAAGAGGGGCATAAAAGTCTGGTGGATGTCCGTAACAACTACCCTGCCGGTGTCGAGCTCACGCCTGAGGAGCTGGCAACATACGCCGAAGGGGACCTCTTTAAGATCAACAACCAAAACGGCGAGATCATGGAGATGATCGGCAACATCAGCGACCCGATGGTCGATGAGAAGATCGTGCTGGCGCAGTTTAATAAACACGATGAGTTTGAAGAGGACGTCCTTGCCCTCGCCCAGAGCTTCGACAAAAACGTGGACGCGTCGCTCTACCCTGACCGTAAAGACCTTCGTGATCTCCCTTTTTGTACCATTGACCCGGTCACCGCAAAAGATTTTGACGATGCCATCTGCTATGTTCCCGAAAAGAACATCCTCTATGTCGCCATTGCCGACGTCAGCGCCTATGTCGAACCTTTCGGTCCTATCGACGCCGAAGCGATCTACCGCAGTTTCTCGATCTACCTGCCGCACCGCTCTATCCCGATGCTGCCGCGCCAACTCTCGGAGACACTCTGTTCGCTTCAGCCCCATGTGGACCGTCTCGCCTTTGTCTTCGAGATGCACCTTGACGGGTTGAGAGTCGTTCATACCGAACTCTATGAAGCGATCATTCACTCCAAACGCCGCTTCAGCTACGAAGAGGTCGACCGCTTTTTCGAAGGCGACCTTGAGGCAAAGAACAGTGATGAAGAGGTGGTCATGGCCTACCTGCCGAAACTGCGTGATCTTACCGATGCCCTCAAAAAAGAGCGTCTTCAGTACGGCTATGACTTTCACTCCGAAGAACTCGAAATGGAGCTCGATGAGAACCAGATGATCCTCTCCACAACAGCCAGTGAAGAGACACCTTCTCACGCCCTTATCGAAGACTGTATGCTCCTGGCGAACAAGGCCGCTGCCAGCCGTTACACCCACGGGGTCTTTCGTATTCACGAACAGTCAAGCCCGCTCAAGTTGCAGAGCCTCTACCAGGAACTCGCCGGTATCGGTATCATCGTCGAGCCTAAAGAGTCCATGAAAGAGACCATCGACTTTATTCAGGCTGAAGCCAAAAAACGCGACCTTGTCAGCGAGGTTGACACCCTGATCATCCGTGCGCAGATGCAGGCACGTTATGCCCCGGACAATGTCGGTCACTTCGGTCTCGGTTTCAGTGCCTATACCCACTTTACCTCGCCGATCCGCCGTTATTCGGACCTTATCGTCCACCGTCATCTCAAAGCGCTGCTTGCCCATGACACCGAAGAGAGTTCCTACGTGCTTCGCAACATCGATGCACTCTGTTTCAGCATCAGTGAAAAAGAGCGTGAGGCCTCGTCGATCGAGATCCGCTTTATGCAGCGCAAATTCGCCCGCTGGGCAAATGAGAACATCGGCAAGGAGTTCAAAGCCCGTGTCAACAGTACCGACCCGGTCTTTACCGCAGAGATACTCGAACCGATCCGGGGCGCCGAGGTCAACCTCAGTGTTGCGACCTCCGTTATGCTCTTTGACGACATTATTTTACGTATCGACAAAGTCGACCTTGCCACCGCACGGATCAACGCGAGCCTTGTCAAAAAACTCGACCACGACCCGATGGAGCTGAGCTAGATGTACCGTAAAGAGCTCGACAACCTTATTCGCAGCGGTCAAAAAGTACAGGCGCTCATGCTCTACGGTGACAGTCACTTTCTTATCGACCACTATCTAAAGTTCTTCAGTAACATCCCCGATGCCAATGTGCTCAGTCTCTACCATGACGAGTACGATTTCAACAGTGCCAAAGCCCATCTCTCACAGGGATCGCTCTTTGGCGACCAGAACCTTCTTATTGTCAAAAATGACAAAAAGGTCCCGAAAAAAGAGCTCGACACCCTGCTGGAACTGGTCAAAAAGAACCCGGACAACACCTTTCTTTACGCTTATTACGGCGACGATATGAAGACTTCGGCCAAGGCCTTTGACAAAAAGTCCGGCGGCATAGAGGTGCGCATGTTCCCGCCCTTCGCTAGCGAAGCGAAAAACATGCTGATACAAGAGGCGCAACGGCTTGGTGTCCAACTTGACAGCTACAGCGCCAACCATCTCATAGAGTCGCAAAACGGCGACCTTGGCCTCGCCTTTAACGAGCTGACAAAACTGCAGATCCTGAACCGTCCGATCTCGTCCAAGGACATCGATGCCCTGGTCTATGGTGTCGGTGAGGTCAAGATCGACCAGTTCATCAACCATCTGCTGGCCAAAAAAGATTTCAGAGAGGAGTTGCAGCATGTCCTCGAGAGCGGCGAAGACGAGATCCGCATCGTCACGGCGATCAGCGCTTTTGTGACCCAGCTCTACCTCTTTTATGCCCACATCAAGATCCACGGCATCGCAGATTCAAGGGCAATCCTTGGCTATAAGCTTCCTCAAAAGATCGAGCAGGAGCGTGCACAGCAGAGTATTCGTTTTAAACAGCATCAATATGATGCTATTTTGAATCTGCTTTTGGAGAGTGAATTGAAGATGAAATCCAGTGGCGGTATGGACAAAAGTGCCCTGCTTCTTGGGACGCTTATCAAACTGCAGAGTTACATTTAAAGTCTGGAATTTTTCTGTTTAACAGTTAGTTATTCCTGATTTCATGATTTATGAAAGACGTTTGAATTTCTTTTATTACTTCATAGCACTAGTATGTCACTTTTTTTCTTTGCACCCCAGGGCATCCTCTCTTGCTACGCAATTCACCTAGTCGTGCACAAAGAAAGAAACTAACGAAAAAAAGAAAGTGCAATACCCTTCGGCACTATGAACTCATCTGAACTAAAACGCTTATCGGCTTCCGGGCTAATTGGCGGTTAGACGCCAATATTTGCTTGAACTCCAATCAATCAGCTTTTTCGACACCATTACTATCTGCTTTCAAACAATCCGAACGGGGATTAAAACGCAGTTTTAACGTTAATCAATGCGTTACCGCTTGGCTTTTTTCGTGGCATCTGCAGAGCTGACTGTAGCGAAAGAGTGACCGTTAAGAAAACGGCATTGTTTGAGCGTAGCGAGTTTGTCGTTTTTAGGGAATGAAAGAGTGAAAGGAAGGTACCCGATAGTCATCGGGCTCGAAGCCGTCACGAGAGCTTTTTTGGTTTCGTTTTTTTTGCGGCGTAAAAAAGGAAAGAGAAGTCAAGGATATTTAAATGACCAAATATATTCAACACTTACAAAAGAAATATGTAGCTATTCCATTCCCTTTATATCAAAGAGATATCTCCGAAAAAAACGGTCTCTTCGCAACATCTTCATCCCGGCACCGCTGCCCCAACTCATCCAAATAACGATAAGCATCACTCCCGTCATCGGGACAAAGGTTCAAAAGATCCTCGAGAAGACAGCCAAACGCCCGCACTTCCACCTTTTCAAAGCCCCTGTTGCGCACATCATAAAAACTCGCCGCCCCAAAATCGCCAAAATAGCAGTGCTGATCCTGCATGTTGATGAGGATATTGTGGGCATAAAGGTCACCGTGCATCATCCCCCGGGCATGCAGATGCTCCGCGGCGGATACCATGGCTCTTGCAACACTATAGATGGTCTCCAGGTTAAAACGGGTCCCCTCTTCAAACGTATCGCGCGTGCAGGTCTCGTAATTGGGCGGTAAGCCTAAGTTTTTATAGTGCTCCGGAATCAGTTCCAATACCAGCCCAAGCGGCTCGGAACCTTTGATCCTGGCATGCACGCTGATAAGGTGAGGGTGTTCACCCGTACTCATGTAGGCATTCATCTCGTCATGGGCGAAACCGTCACTGGTCACCGCCCCTTTAAACAGTTTGACGGCGACCTCAACCTCTCTGTTTTTGTCATACCCTTTATAGATCTCTCCCGATGCGCCCGCACCCAGGAGTTCACTCATCTCCAGACTCTCATACGCGACTTCGTTTAAGGCGACATCCGGGCTTACTGAACAGGGGTTCCCCGAAAATGCAAGCCAGGCAAGTTTGGGCAGTTTTAAGAGCCATCCAGGAATCTCGGTGAGCCTGTTGGCGGAAAGCCGAATGAGCTCCAGGTTGCGGCATTGTGCCATCTCTTCAGGCAGGCTGACAAGCTGATTGCCGGCCACCGGGAACTTTTGGAGTCTGCTGAGTTTGCCGATAGAGCGCGGCAGCGACCTCAGTCGGTTGTCCGTTAGGATCAGCCAGCTGATACTCCGGGGAAGGATATCTTCGTCAAAGGTCTCGATCCGGTTCGCTTTAAACCCCAACATATAGAGATTCTCACAATTTTTAAAGGCAGCAGGGACTTTCGTAAACAGGTTGAATGAGAAAAAAGCGATCTTCAGTTTTTTAAGGCGGCTGAGATCGGGAAGTTCAGACAAGCGGTTATGGCTCAGGTCCAGAATCTCCAGACTCTCGGCAAGCGTAAACACCTCTTCGGGAAAATGGGTCAGGTTTTCAGAAAGGGTCAGCTGCCTGCTGCCGAGTAGTTTTCCGGCTTGTAGATCTGCTAAGGTTTGCATTGT